>DASTKE010000028.1:0-12941 GCA_035716105.1 Ktedonobacteraceae bacterium
AGCTTGCCCTTTTTATGCTGCGCCTCGATACGCTGCTTGCCGCCGCCCAGCTTCGCGGCCTCCCGCAACTGGTGCAGTTCCTCTATCTTCTCTTTTGTGCTTTTGACAGCCGGGGTATCCTGTGGGCCTGGGGTTCGTTCACTGGTGGTCATACGTGTATTCTCCATAAGTGGATTGTTGCAAAGCAAGGCTATAAGTCTTATCAGAGTATATCACACGAGAAACCGCTAGAGTAAACCACCTTCCTGAAAATGATGGGGTTTTTCTTGACGAGTAAATCATAAAGTATGGTATTATCTACAGGTAAGGATGTTGCTTTATCACACGATACTGAAAACTGAGAAAGTAGCAATAGTTATGACAGACGAGAGCAAATTGCCAGCAGTCCGATCCGTAAAACCCGTCTTTGTTGGAGCGGAGAATCTTCCAACTCACTATGTCAACGTAATCAATGTTCAATCTGGTAGCGAGGAATTCTTTTTGACTCTTGGCACGGCTGTACCTGTGGACATTATCAACAGCAGCGATCTGGAAAACATTGACAGCATCAACGCCCATCCTTTGTTTCGCTGCGCAATATCAAGACCTGTAATAAAACAACTCATTGATTTACTAACAAACCTTTATGAGAACCAGACCGAACAAATTGAGCACTCACAGGCTTCTCAGGGAAAGGACGAGGAATATGGAGACAGCAGCAGACCTTCTTAGAAGTACCCGCTCATCAAAAACAATACCCTCTCAGGTTGGCTTTATCGGCGCGAATATAGGGACCAGGGACTATACTATCCATTCGGGTATTGCCATTAGTATCTCTAAACCTCAAGCAACTGCCATCGTAACACACTCTTTTCCGGTAGAAGTTGCACCTACTGAAGAGGGATACATAGCTACCAGCCGTATATCTAACGCTTTTGAGCTGGGAGCATCAGCCAGCGAAGCAGTCAGAAACTACCTTGAATTTCTTGTCGATGAACTTATCTGGCTTCAGAAACATGAAAAAGAACTCTCGACCTCAATACGGGAAGATCTCCGTCACTTACAACATTACTTACGGATTGTGTAGCAGGTATTCATGGGTACATCATTAAGAGACCTGCAATATCTTCTAGAAAGAGTCCTTCGATGTGAACGCGACAACACAGGAAAACACGTCAGGTATTTCTTCAAGGTAAACGGCAGAGTAGTTGCGCAAACACACTACTCGCATTCATGGCGAGGCAATACACAGTTAGATAACTCGATGCTGAGCATGCAAGCAAAGGAAATGCGATGCTCTCTTAAGACGTGGAGATTGCTTCTGGAAGGGCGAGCGTCAAAAGAGGCATATTTTAGAGAGCTACTCCAAAATGGCTTTATTAGCCAGCAGGAGTTTGATGATCTTTCTAGAGAAAATTCTAACAGATAGGGCATCTTCTCAGGAGAGGATAACAGTTGTAGTTATCCTCTCCTCTCGCTATTAGACACGCCTCACGAGGAAGGGTTCTCGCTTTGAATCTTCCATTGATCGTTCTCATTCAGCAGTTGGAGCGTGTCGGTGACGCTTTGAGTGGTGTGGCCGTTGTTGAGAAAATAGGTGATGGTTTCAGAGCAGAGGGTGCTCGTACAGGACGAAGGATTCGTCACAGTAGCATTCACTGTGCAAGAAGTGACCTTTCCCTTTAACTGCCAGGAATAGGCATAATCGGCCTCCTTCATTTGATTATGCATATCACTGGACCACAAACTCCATGCCGACTGGTAATCACTCTTCTTCAGAGCGTTGCAGTAGTTAGTCAAGGTCTGAATCACCGGATCGGTGGTGGTGGCAAAAGAATGGCTCAGGAAAAACATGGTTCCACCACCAATCAGAGCCAGCAGCAGAATACCGCCAAGCAGCAGCAAGGGCCAGCCCGGCGAACCGCTCTTCCTGCCAGTGGTGCGGGAAGGCTGAGGTGAACGAGCAGGCGAGGCAACCGGCACCAGAGTCTTGCCAGGAACAGGAGCTTCACGAGGTGAAGATTGAAAAGGAGCAGATGGAGCTTGCCCTACTCGCTGTTGAGCTGCGGGGAAACGCGGAGATGGAACCTGCGTTGCCCGCTGTTGAGCTGCAGGAAAAGGCGGAGACGATGTATCTTGCTGCATCATTCGCAATGGTCTACCACAATTCCAGCAGAAAGCCACCGTATCTAAATTATTAACACTGCAATAGCTGCAAATCATAGGCGTTCCCTCTCGCGGACCCTGCTTGCTTTCACTCTGTCGCCCTGTTTTTTGTAAGTATGTGCTGCAAAATACGGCCACGAAATATCACCTTGTAGTGTACATGCAGAACAGGGAAAACACAAGTGGCATAGAGGCTTTGCACATAAAAATTTTATAAAAACCACAGCTTTTTTGGGGAAACCTATCCATATTTGAGATAGACAGCCTGTGAACGTTGTGCTAAGATGAGTGCGGTATTTTGCGCTCGTCTCATCTCTCTCCTGCGCTCGGTATTGAGCGTAATGGAAACAGTTCTCGCGGAATCGTAATCGAGAAAGGCAGGGCTATACTATGGCTTATGATCCAAACCAGGGGCAACCGGGCGGTGGAAATGACCCATATTCGGGGTATGGTAGCCAACAAAACCCCTATGGAACGCCTCCACCGGAGAACCCACAGGGGAATCCTCCACAGAACCCCTATGGAACGCCTCCACCGGAGAATCCGCAGGGGAATCCTCCACAGAACCCCTATGGCAATCCGCCAGTCGAGAATCCTTATGGAAACCCTCCCCCACAGAACCCGTATGCGCCACAAAATCCCTATGGAACGCCGAACTATGGCGGTACGGATTATCAGAACTATGGACAGAGCCAGCAGGGATACGGTTACGGCTCTCCGCCTCCAGAGTCGCATCCCTTGCCCCTTGGGCAGGCTGTCCAGCAGCTCCCGAATCAGTACATCAAAGTCACGACGCACCCGTCAGCCCAGTCCTTTGCCGAGGAGATAGGGAAGGCCGACTGGGGCATCGTCTGGGTGCAGCTTATCATCTACGCCGTCATCGCCGCTATCCTGGGCTTTATTGGTAGTCTGATCTCACCTGCCAGGCTCAATAGCGCGGCCACTTCCGGGATCAGTCCGGCGGCGTTCACCGCCCTGCTCGGCGGCATCTCTTTCTTCTACATTCTCGTCATTCCCATAGCGTTCTTCATCGGCATGGGCATTCTCTACGGAATCGCCAAAGCCTTTGGCGGACAGGGCAGTTTCCTCCAGCAATGCTACGCCACGCTGCTATTCCAGGTGCCACTTGGTATTCTCACCTCACTGGTGGGTATCATACCGATTGCGGGCAGCTTTATTGGCTTTGCCATCAGCATCTATGGCATCGTGCTGGAAATCTTCTCCATTATGGCCGTTCACCGGCTCAGTGGAGGCAAGGCTACCGCCGTAGCGCTCATCCCCGTTGCCATCGCAATTGTGCTTGTGTGCGTCCTCTTCGTCGTGATCATCGCCATCATCGCAGCCGCCGCCAGAGGCAGCGGCTACTAAGCTGCATGATGAGCCGGAGGGACAAGAGTGCCGGGCGCTCTTGCCTCTCTGGCTAATTCTCAAAAAAGCTTCAAGATGTTCCTCCGGCGCTATTTTGTGCTCCTATTTCAATAGACATCCCTGCTGGCTCATGCTATGATGAAAATACATCTATCTGCCCATAGAGTGGCCAGACAGAACTCCGTAGGGGCGATGCCTTGTGCTCGCCCGCAGTGGCCTCGCGGGCGAGCACAAGGCATCGCCCCTACGGAGTTCCCTTCAAGGAGGTAGACACTTCACGACGACTGTTATATCGTAGAGGTCCAACGTCGCCCACCAGACGGAACGCTGCCCAGAAATAGGGATGAGCGTGGGCCGGTTGCTCAGGAGACGCGGACTGTAGCAAGTCGCACTGTGCAGCACGCAGTGCCTGTACTTTGGTATCGCCCTGCAACAAACGCTGGTAAAAACGCTGCATCAGTGTACTGGTTGCGTTATCTTCTACCGGCCACAGGCTCATGACCAGGGAAGATACGCCAGAGGCCAGAAAAGCCCGTCCCAGACCCAACTGCTCATCACCGCCGCCGCTCAACGCCAGTCCCGTTTCACAGCCACTCAGCGTGACCAGTTCGCAGCCCTCTAAGTTCAAATTGAAGGCATCGATAGCGTTCAGTTGTCCATCAGCCAGGCGCACATAGGAGAAATTGGGGGAGTCAAGCCGGCTATGTCCGTGTGTCGCCAGGTGAATAATCGGACTGCCGGGTGCCTCCTCTTTCAAGCGAGCAATAGTTGCCTCGTCTTCGAGGTAACAACGCCCTCCCAGAGCATTGGCCAGCGTTTTCGCCTCGTCAAGCACACACTGCACCTGCCCACGATCTGAATAGCCCAGAATTAAAGGAGTTTGTACCGCTATCGTCTCATCTAAAGTAGGCTGCATATGCTCCTGCGTATTCAGGTGCAGGAAGAAACTGGCAGGGAGATAGTTGATTTGAAAATCCTCGATCAGGAAGCGCGTCCCGTCGTAGAGGGCATGAAATGGTAGTTTGTGCAATCGACCATAGGGTACAATGGTCAGGGAACCAGACGGTGGAGGCAGCAATGCCGCCACCGGAGCAATCATCACTTGATAGAGCTTATTCAGCAGGCGGCGAATAGGAGCCTGGGGTGGTTTTTGCGCATTGAGCCATCCGCCAGGTTCAAGATGCGCGTAAAGGGATGGCAACAAACGTTCAAGCGTCTCGGCTCCGGCAGCATTTTCATGTACCACCACTTTATCTGCTGTCATGGCAAAAATGAAGAGCGTCCCCTTAGACAGGAAATAGGCCAGCAGCAATTGATCGGGCCGAAGATGCTGGCGCAACTGTGCTACATCCAGCATTTCAGACTCCTGCAGGTGCTTGCCATTTCTCTTATGAGGCGTGACCTGCATACTAGACTCGTACAAGTAGAGGCGTTCAAATAGCTCGCTCAGACGAAGTTCGCACCGCCGCTGCTCGGACTGAAGCACGTTGCGGTCTATAGAAGATGAGGCAGAGCTATCGATAGCCGCGAGTTGCATACTGTACTGGTGATATTTCTCCTGCCATCGATCCAGCTCGCTCTGTATCTGCAACAACGCTGCACTGTTTTGTTGCTTTTTCGCAGTGTTGCCATTTCTGAACCTGTTCATATACTGGCGCAAAGCCATAGAGCGCGCTCGCTCAAGGTAGCTGAAAGCTGTTTCGTTCTGTCCCTGCCGCAAACACAGCACGATCATATCCTCGTAGATGGTCCAGGTCGTGTGCAGGAAAGAGGGCGAAAGATCATAGACAAGGTCGTCGAGCATATATTCGATGTGGTCAATAGCGGCGTTATAGCATTCCGCTGCTCTCTTCAGGTCTCCTTGTATGAAAGCAAGTCGTCCCAACAGGTACTGACTTTTGTAGGCTTGCTCCAACAAATTATGTTGATCGGCTAGAGCGCCTGCTTGCTTACAGAGCAACGCGGCTTCTTGCAAACGCTGCCCTTCAACGTCCTGTTGGTGACGTTCTTGCTCTCGCGCTCGCTCAATCAGCGATTCGGCCATCACCAGACTGGCCCGCACGATGCGTGAGATCAAACCCTGTGCCTCGAAGTAGGCATTTACGATGTGCGCCTGGTCGTATGCAGCACCATAGCTTCTCAGAGAGAGATGCAGTTCGGCTTGCTGGAGTCGGGTCGTAGCCGCGTGATGATCGAAGCCACCCTGAGTAAAAAGCTGGCTGGCCTGATTCAGAGCGGAAAGCGCCTCCCGCCGTCTGTGCGAGGCGATCAGAATGGAGGCATACTCTCGCAGTGCGTCACCCAACAGGAGCGATGTGCCGAGTTGACGATAGATTTCAACGGCTTCGTCTGCCAACCGGCAGGCCTCCTCGTTTCTGTTCAATTTCATCAGACAGGTTGCCATACGGAGCATGATCGAGGCCAGGAATTCGGGTATATCGAAGTTGTGCTCCGCCATGTCATCGCGCAACTGATAATAGCGGCGCAGCGCGGAACCATAGTAGCCCTGGGCGTAATCGATTTCTGCCAGATTAAATTCCACGTTCATCTTCTGGCCTACTTGCCCAATTTCTTTAAAGCTGGCCTGCGCTTTATGCAGAAGCTGATACGCCTGGTCAAAGTCACCCAACCAGCCCAAATTTCTTGCCTGATTCATTTCAGCCAGGGCGATGGCCCGTTTGAGGGTAATTTCACTTTCATCGGTTACAGTTGGGAAAATCTTCAGTATCCTCTCATACAGCTCCAAAGCTTTGGAGTACTGTCCAGTTTGCGAATAAATAACGGCGGTATTGTGATCAATGACGCAGGCCCAATATTTTTTACCGTTCTGGAGCAGCACAGCGCGAGCGCGTGCTGCTTCTCGCAAGGCTTCATCAACGCGCCCCAGCCATGCACAGGACAGAATCCAGGCCACGCGAGTACGCGCCCAGTGTACGGCATCATCCAGTTTCAGAAATTCCTCACCGGCCTTATCCAGATATGGTAAGGCAGCCTGGAATTGCCCCATGTAATCGAGCACATCTCCCTGAGCCTTCAACCCCAGAGCGCGGGATAAGGCATGAGGAACAGAATCACCCAGAAAGGTCAGCAATGTTGCCAGCTTGAGAGAAATAAAAGGACTGGTATCGCGCAGGCGCAGCGCTTCCTCCGCCATCAAATTGGCAATCTCATCGTAATCAGTGATTTCCTCAAGATGAGACAGAATGTAGGCACGGCCCTCTTCGAGAGAGAGGTCGGTAAGGTGGCGTAAGAATTGTGCGTTATCTATCGACAAAAGGTCACTCCTACCTGTTCAAGCGTGCAGACCGGCGACTGTCCGCGTCTTCCTGTTACCGTTGCTAGGTGGGGCCGATAGTGAGACCCTCGATGATCAGTTCGGTGTCGGGGAGACAGAGCATCAAGACGTATTCGCCTGACGGGACAGCGTTGAAGATGATGTTGCCAATATCGTCTACCTCCGTCGAGAGCAAGGGAACAGTAAGCACGGAGCGTGCTTCATCCTCCCTCTGCGCCTGAAATATTGCGGTTTCGTAGAGGTTGGCCTGGACGCCGGTGAAGGCTTCCACGTCCTCCTCTGGATCGGTGCTGGTCATAATGCCGAGCAAAAGGTAATCACCACTGCTGGAACGCGAGAGGTGCAGCGAGAGGTCAACTGAATCAGCGCGGTACTGGCGCGGCCAACCAGTTGAGGTCGACTCACCACGCACGACAAGCTGCGCCTGCTGCTTCACAAGCGTAGCGAAGATGCGGCGCACTCTTGCTGGCAACGAGACGGGCAATGGCTGCGGCAGCAGCTCATCGGCCAGGAAGCGGCGCGTCTCAGCCACTTCAGCGGCACACAGTGGACATTCAAGCAGGTGGCGAGCGATATGCATCTTTTCATCGGGCGGCAAGAAATCGGCACAGTAAAAGCTCAGTTGTGCGGCGTCGGGACAGGAATGGCGATACAGGCGCGAAACGAGAAAGGTATGGGTGTCTCTATACCGGGTGAGACGCTCCTGGCAGATCGTACATTGCTCTAGATGTCCTTTTGCCTCCTCGGGCAACGGTTCGTCGTCGAGAGCGAAGCTCAGCAGCTCCTCATCACTGGGGGCCATAGAGTGCAAACAGTCCATCATGTATCTTCCTTCTTGCATAAGATTCCTGCTCCCTGGGGCACACACGGCTCATATAGCTGGCCGTACCAGGTCGAGTTGCTGTATAAACGTCATACCATTTCTTTTTTGGGGCATTATTTTAGCAATATGCCAGGGATATAAACTGCGAAAGCATTCATTCCTGTTGCGAAAATGGGCAACCATAACAGGCTATTACAACGGCGGATAGCCCGGGCGGCCACGGAGGTAGCCCCTACAGGTCGGCGGATATCACGGGCGACCACGAGGGTAGCCCCTACAGGTCGGATTCGTGGCCGCTGAGCCGCCAGCGTAGCACGTCGCGATGGCGCATCAGGCGATCATAGATGTTGCGGCTCAGGCGATAGACTTCCTGCACGTCGCTGAACTCTTCAGGGACGTAGCGCACAATCTCACGCGGCTTAAGATTGCAGTGGTAGAGCAGGTACGCGACCCGGCGCTCGCGCTCGCCTGGCAGCAGACTTTCAATCGCATCCCACAATTCACTGCTCTCGTCTGGCTCGTTCGCCAGGGGTTCTACGAAACCGCCTTCCTGGTGAAAGGTCTCCTTTTCCTGCCATTGAGAATGCTCAGAGAAACCCACGTCGGGCAGCGGCACTTCCCTGGCGCGTTTATGAGAGCGCAACACATCCATGATTTCGCCGTTCAGGCTGGTCTTTAAGTAGTAGAGCGCCGCTCCCAGCGTATTGAATTCCAGCCGCTGGTTATGCGTCGTAGCCTGCCAGAAGCGCTGGAAGGCGCGATCAATATAATACTGCTCGCTTTCCAACTGACATGCCAGTGTACCGCCGGGATGGCGACGAATCCAGCTCAGCATGGTTTCATGAAAGCGCTGGTGCAGTATCGCCCAGGCATGATCGTCATTTTGAAGCATAGCACGGCGAAATACTTCCAGGCAATAGGCATCGTCGTGCGGCTCCCCACGGCGGTACTTGTTGACCTCGCCCATGCAACAATCAGCGAGCGCGTCCAGGCGCATTTCTCCAGGAGGTTTATCCATCTGAATACCCATTTTTGACCTACTTCCCCCCTGATACTTCAGGAGCTAGCGTGTGCCTGAGAGACATCCATTGATCTGCTATGAATAGTAGACGCACGTTTCCTTGCTTACTCAAATCGAGCGCTGTACGTGCGTGCCGGGATGGGGTATGCGATGTAGAGCAGTTTGCTCAGAAAAGACGGTGAAAGCCTGTTCTGCATCACCGCTTACATGACTACTGAGACGATCTACAAAGGCGAGGGAAACAGGATTTGCTGCTTGTGTTTATGTATTTTATGTAGCTTAACGAATGCAAGGGCTTTTGTCAAGAAGCAACCAACAACCATGCTTGCACACACCTCCAAAAGTATGTATACTTTATGTGTAGATAATGCAGATGCTCAGAGAACATCTGAACGTCTGAAGCTTAACAGTCGAGCCAGCATCGTGTGACCAGTGGGCAACGAAGACGTGGAACTGGAACCGCCATGAACAAACGCATTTTGCTGGGCATTGATACCAACATTTCCGCGACAACACGGCAAGCCTTGCGCTCCATCACCGACCTGATGGAGTCGGCAGCCCCTTACCTCCATGTTGTGCTCTTGACTGTCATCCCCGTGCCTTACATGTCCTCACCCTCGCTCGGTATGTATGCCGGCCATATGCTTTCTCCCTCGACCACCCTTGAACAGCGCAGCCAGGCAGAAGCCACACTTCAGAGAGTGCAGGAAGAGTTGCAGACGAAGGGCATCGCCCCGGAACGGATCGAAACCCTTGTGCGCGTCGGCAACCCCGCCGATGAGATTGTCAAGGTAGCACGGGAAATTCACGCCAGCTTTATCATTGTTGGGGGTCATGGCGACTCGGCAGGCCAGAAACTGCGCCGTTTCCTGGTCGGCAGCGTCTCTCGCCGCGTGCTCCAGCTTGCCCCCTGTCCCGTGATGATCGCCAGCCTGCCGCGACTCACCCACCCCGCCAACCTCGTCCACTGGTACGAAAACGCCATCACCCTGTATTTAAAAGAACATCCCGGCGCGCTCACCGTCTTTACTCCCCTGGAGGTGGCGCAAAAGTTCGCTCCAACTCAGAAGAAAGCCCTGGGGCGCAAGGAGATCGCCGCCGCCACCCTCGCCCTGGAAAACCTCACCAACAACGGTCTCCTCTGCTGCCACGACATCAAAGGCGAACTGCGCTACGTCAACGATTGATACGCGCCGGTACCGGCTCTCCTCTTCCTTTCGTGCCGTCCCTACCCGCTTCAAAAAGGCTGAGGATTGCCTGTCGAAAGACAGTGTACCCGAAAAGGTGGGAGAAAAGAATAGCATTCACCTAGCACCGAGCTAGCACGATGCTGATGTAAAGAAGGTATTAAGCCAAAGAAGGGCGGAGGCATCAAGTTAAGGGTTCAGTCCCGCAGGCCACCTGCAAGGGGATGGCCCTACTATACTCGTTGTGGTTCGCAGTACCCCACGGCTCGCACGGTATAGTAGGGCCATCCCCTTGCGGGTGGCCTGCGCCCTTCTTCCCCATCACCATCCCCTTCCATTTTTACAACAATGCAGCCAGTTCCTCTGGGGTGGTGACGGGTAGGAGGCAGGCGAAGTTTTCGCAGACGTAGGCCGTCGCTTTGTCATCCTTGAGCGGGCGATCTTCTAACAGGGGAATGGCCTGAATCGCGATCGCGTCGGCGGGGGAGGCGGCGGCTAAGACACTGTTGGGCAGGTAGCGCTGGTTGACGACTTCGAGCAAGGCGCGGGTGTCAGCGCCGCGCAGATCACCGAGAATGGCGATCTCTTTGACGGGCGAGAGCGCGAAATCGAGCGCGCCCAGCACTTCGCCGAACGCCTGGGGATGCTGCACGATCACATCTGCCAGCGCTTGCAGGTAGCTCTCCGCTCGCTTGCGGTACTGCTCGTCGCCGGTATAGGCCGCCAGCCGCAGCAGCACTTCAGCCGCGACGCTGTTGCCAGCGGGTGTCGCGTTATCCATGATGTCTTTGGGCCGCGTGACCAGCGCCTGCGCGTCCGTACCGGTATCGTAGAAGCCGCCGTTTTGCTCGTCGGCGAAGAGACGGACGGCCTCGTCCATCAGGCGGCGCGCCTCGACGAACCAGCGCGAGTCGAAGCTGGCCTCGTACAACGCGAGCAGGCCATCGGCCAGAAAAGCGTAATCTTCCAGGTAGCCTTTCAGATGCGCCCGCCCATCTTTATAGGTACGCAGCAGGCGACCGTCCTGGTACAGGTTGCCCAGCAAGAACTCGGCATTGCATATGGCAACCTGGATGTAGTCGGGGCGGCTCAGGTAGCGCCCAGCCTCGGCGAAGCTGCGCAACATCATGCCGTTCCAGGCGGTCAGCACTTTATCGTCGCGACCGGGCGGGACACGCTTCGCTCTTTCGTGGAAGAGCAGGCTGCGGTCGCGTTCCAGTGTCGGTACCAGCACATCCAGGCTGGTTTCCACCGCATCCGCCACCTCCTGCACCGGGTGCGGTACATGCAGGATGTTCTTGCCCTCAAAATTGCCCTCCGGCGTCACATCATAGTAGGTGAGGAACGCCTGCACATCCGCGACCGGCAGCGAAGCCTCGATCTCCTGCGGCGTCCAGACGTAGAATTTGCCCTCCTCGCCCTCGCTATCCGCGTCCTGCGTGGAATAGAAGCCGCCCTCAGGCGAGGTCATCTCGCGCACAATATAATCCAGCGTCTGCGTCACAACCTCGCTATAGAATGGATTGCCTGTCACCACGTAGGCGTGCAGGTAGAGGCGGCTGAGCAGCGCGTTATCGTACAACATCTTCTCGAAGTGCGGCACGAGCCACTCGGCATCGACCGAATAGCGATGGAAGCCACCGCCGAGGTGGTCATAGATGCCGCCGTTCGCCATCTTGTTGAGCGTGAATTCGACAATTTCCAGTTCGGGCCACGTCGTCTTCGAGCCAAACTCGCCGCGCACCCGGTGCAGGTGCATCCGCAGCAGGAACTCTAACGACATGGTATTAGGAAACTTGGGCGCGTGGCCAAAGCCGCCATGCACAGCATCGAACTCTGAAGCCAGTTCGCGACTGGCTGTTCCCAGCAGCTCAAGCGGCAGCGTGCCAACGGAGGCAGCACTCTTGTTACGCAGAGGAGCACCGCTGCGCTGTTGCAGCATTTCGGCCAACTGCGCCGCCTGCTTCTCCACGTCCTCGTGCCGGTTTGTATAGGCATCGGCCATGCTCAGCAGCACGCGGCGGAAGCCCGGCATGGTGTATTGCCCATATTTGCGATCATCGGGCGGGTAGTAGGTGCCGCCGTAGAAGGGCCGACCATCGGGCGTGAGAAAGACCGTCATGGGCCAGCCGCCCTGCCCGGTCAGCGCCTGCACCGCCTGCATATAGATGCCATCGATATCGGGCCGCTCCTCGCGATCCACCTTGATCGAGACAAAATGCTGGTTCATGATGTCAGCGATGGCTGGATTCTCGAACGACTCGTGCTCCATCACATGGCACCAGTGGCAGGCGGAATAGCCCACACTGAGCATAATCGGCTTGTTCTCCCGCTTCGCTTTCTCCAACGCCTCTTCGCCCCATGCATACCAGTCCACCGGGTTATGCGCGTGTTGCAGCAAATACGGACTTGTCTCCTGGCTCAATCTATTTGTATACTGGTGTTGTTGTCCCTCTTCGTTGTTTGTCGTATCTGACATAAAAACCTCTCCACAGTAAACATGACCTCGTATTCTCTGTGCATTGTACGATATCCCCGCCGGAATAGAAAATTCATCCACACACCCCTTGCCATCAAAAACAGGCCCGGACATGTCATTCTGAGCGCCGCGAAGAATCTCTGGCAAGCCATGAGAAAGAGCCTCTCTCATGTCATTCTGAGCGCGGCGAAGAATCTCTGCTGTGCTAGCTCGAATCGGGCCTCTTTGAGATTCTTCGCCGCGCTCAGAATGACACGTTTGAGCCGGTTTTTCATGGCAAGCCAGTTCGACCCCCATGGCGGTTTGAGATTCTTCGCGGCGCTCAGAATGACATCCCAGAGACTCTTTTCATCTCTTGACTTTTCCCTCTGCTCAGATTACAATTTGACCAGATAATGCATGTGACCAATATGGTTCATTTGGTCATTGAGTCATAATTACGTCTTATCTTACAGGCAAAGGAGTTGAGAGTTGCCGAGAAGTAGTGGGGAGCGAGGCTCCCAGGAAGAGAGGAATAAGCGGCAGGAGCGTGCGGAACGCATTCTGGACGCGGCAGCCGAACTGATACAACGCTGGGGGTATAACAAAACCACCATCGACGATATCGCGAAGCAGGCAGGGGT
>DASTKE010000029.1:0-17284 GCA_035716105.1 Ktedonobacteraceae bacterium
GGACGCGGGCGAGCACCAGGCATCGCCCCTACATTTCCCCTGGCAAGGACGTAAGCCCTAAAAGAGCGTGATAGGCACTATCCCCATCATGCTCTTTGTATTCTCAGCAAGGTTCACACAAGCGGGGGGCATGAGTTGCGAAAGCGCTGCACCAGCAGTGATACATCATACATGGTCAGGTGCATAGGAAGCGGCGCGACGAGGTTGAAGGTCAAAATCTTGCGGTTGAGTTCGTGCAGCGCGTGTTCGTATTGCCTGGCCGCGTTCTCAACGGCGGTATTGAAGGCTCGTTTCTCACTGGCAAAGGGGGCGACCCGTCGCTGGTGCAGTTCCTGGCCCCGTTTGCGCAATCGCTCCAGCTTCGCCTCGACCCGCTCGTATTCCGAGCGAATCTCTTTTGCCAGCTCGATCTCGCCGGGAGCCATACCATTACTTTTGAGCATAGAATAGCCCAGCGCTTTATCGCCTTCATATGGATTGCCATCCAGTTTGAGCGGCTTCCCGAAACCGGGCAGGTTATCAAATTCGCCGCGCTCCTGCGCCTGGTGAATCTGCTCCTCGATGTAATCCTGATATTGCTTGCCATGAAATCTGCCGACCCTCGGCTTCGGCGCTTCCAGTTCAGCCTGCTCTTTCTGCTTGCGATAATCCTTAAAATCCATGTGATTCTCGATTTCCAGGCACCGGGTCTCTGCGAGGGATACCCATTGGCGTCTATTTAAAGCCCCGGCAGGCCACCCGCGAGGAGTTGGCCCTACTTTTTAGGTACATCTTCTCTTTCTGGTAATATTATAGCGGTTGAGATAGCGTGTTGTGCAACCTCGTACACAGTTTCCAGCGGCATGTGCTGTTCGCGTGCAATACGCTGGCACTCTTCGTATTCAGGTGCGGCGCTGAGCACTCGCGTTCCCAGACGCTTGACCTTGACGAGCATGGAGCCAAGAGGCGTCTGGATGCTTTCCTGCGTGCGCTGCGCCTTGCGGCGCTGCATCTGCTGCATCCGCACACCCAGCGTACTCGTCTCTCGCAAGATCAACTGCGCCAATGCCTCACTGAGGTCGAGCGAGCAGATCACGCTGATCATCACAGCAGGGCGATTCTTTTTCATCTGTATGGGGATATAGGCCACATCCAACGCACCGGCTGCCAGCAACCGCTCCATCAGGCCCCCCAGCTGCTCGCCCGGCATATTGTCGATGTTGGTCTCGATGACCGTCACCCAATCGATATCAACAAATTCGCCGTCCGAACCCATAGGTAGCGGCGCAGTTCCCAGGCCGGCACGCAGGCAGTTCGGCCAGGGCAACGATTTCTGGCCGAAGCCATAGCCGACCCGCTCAATGGTGATAGCTGGCGTCTCAAAGCGCACCAGGGTCGCCAGAATCGCGGCCCCGGTCGGAGTGACCAGTTCGCCCTCGATGGGACACGGACGCCAGGGAGCGGATACCTTGCGCAGAATCTCCAGCGTGGCGGGGGCGGGGACAGGCAACAGGCCGTGCGCCGTCTGTACCTGTCCGCTGGTTAGCGGCAGCGTCGAAGCAAACACCTGCGAGATAGCCAGTGTTTCGATGGCAAGAGCCGCACCCGTGATATCGATGATGGCATCTATCGCGCCGACTTCGTGAAAGTGAACCTCTTCGATGCTGGTGCCATGCACTGTAGCCTCCGCCTCGGCCAGGCGGTGAAAAATAGCGCTGGCTCTCTCAACGACACGCGGCGGAAGCTGCGCTGCCTGTAAAAGCGCGAGGATATCCGAGAGGTGACGAGTTGGCTGGTCTTGCTCCGCCAGCATGACATCAAAACGCGAGCCGCGAATTCCTTTATCTTCATGAGGATGGTAGAGAAGTTCATAACCTGAAAGGGGCAGCTTCGCCAGACCCTCGCGCAGCGTCTCCAATGAGAAACCGGCCTTCAGGTCTAGCATGGCCCCCAGAAACATATCGCCGCTGATGCCCGAATGACAATCCAGGTAGAGTATCTTTTGTCCTTGCTCCAAATTTCGCTCCTGCTTCCGTTTTCTTGCGCGGCAAAAAGAATAGCACAATACCCCTCAGTGGATACTGCCGGACGTGACCCTTCTCCCCACTTCGGGGTTGCGCTCCGGCAGTACCCTCCCCAACCACAGTGCATTTGCTTTCCATATGCGTTATTTTCCGCTCTTATGAAATGCGAGCGCGTTGCGATAGACATCGACGTAGCGCACAGCCGAGGCGTGCCAGGAATGATCCGCGATCATACAACGTCTTTGCAGGGTGCGCCAGTTCTCCTTGAAGCGATACAGTTCCAGGGCGCGCACAATGGCCGCGAAAAACTCCCACGGATCGTAGTTGGTGAAGGTGAAGCCATTGCCCTCGTTGGTGCGCGGGTCGTATTCTTGTACGGTATCGGCCAGACCGCCGACCGAGCGCACGATGGGGACGCTGCCATAGCGCATGGCGATCAACTGCCCCAGGCCGCAGGGTTCAAAGCGCGAGGGCATCATGAACATATCGCTGCCCGCGTAGATATGCTGGGCCAGTTCGGTATTGAAGGTCAAAAAGATAGCGACCTGCTCTGGATAACGCGCCGCCAGATTTTGAAACATTTCGTGGTAGTGCTGGTCGCCAATACCCAGCACAACAAACTGTACGCCCTGAGCCAGCAGCGGATGGATAATCTGCGCCAGCAGGTCGAAGCCCTTCTGATCCGCCAGCCGCGAGATCATCGCCAGCAGAGGTACGTCCGGGCGCACTGGCAGATGGGCCTGCTCTTGCAGCGCGGCTTTGTTCTCAGCACGCTTCTCAAGAGAGTTGATGTCAAAATTTGTATGGATATAGTGATCTGTGGCCGGATTCATTTCATGGTAATCGAGACCATTGAGAATGCCAAACAACCGGTCGCGGCGCGAACGCAGCAGGTGGTCAAGCTTCTCGCCAAAGGTCGGCGTCAAAATCTCCTGCGCATAGCGCTCACTGACAGTGGTGACGGCATCGGCAAACAGAATGCCGCGCCCCATGATGTCGACGACGTTCGCCAGTTCCGCTATCTGCGGGTAGAGGAAGCCCTGCGCTGCGACGCCCGCGACCTCTAGAATACGATAGCCGAAGATGCCCTGATAAGCCAGATTGTGAATGGTATAGACGGTAGCGGCGTCTTTAAAAAATGGATCGTCATGGTAGAGGGTATGCATCCAGTTGGGGACAATGCCGGTGTGCCAGTCGTGGCAGTGAATGATATCGGGCGACCAATCCAGCGCTCGCATCGTCTCCAACGCGGCGCGGCAGAACAGGATATAGCGTTCGCCATCATCAGTATAGCCATAGATATTCTCGCGATCAAAGTAGCGCGGCGAGTCAATCAGATACACGGGAATCTCGTCGCCGATGGTACCCTCAAGCACGCTCGTGGGTACCTGGAAGCCGCCCATATCCACCTGAACGGATTCCAGGGCGGGCTTCAGCTCAAAGCGTTCGGGGGCGACCTGGCGGTAGCGAGGCATAACTAAACGCACATCGTGGCCCAGCGCTTTAAGCGCCTTTGGAACGGCCCCCACCACGTCGGCCAGACCACCGACTTTGGCAAAAGGGACAATTTCGGCTGCGAGTATCAAAATCCTCAGAGGCTGTTCGTAATCCATAACATATGGCTCTCCCACTCACGACATTTGCCTCATTATATCAGAGAACAGGAAAAGAAGGAAGAATAAAAGCGAGCAGAGCTATTGCAAGATGGGCTTCAAGCCCATCTTGCAATAGCTCTGCTCGCCTGTTACAGGATACTTACACCTTGTAGCGATTGCGTACCAGGAAGTAGAACTGGATAGCAGCCACTATGGCCAGAACGGTAAACATCACCACCGCATCGGGAGCGCCAGCGGTGGGAGGCTGCCCTTTTGTGGGAACAGCCGGAACCATCAGGCCAGCGACAAATGGCACATTCGGCTCAATCTCAGTGAAAGTGGGAATGGAGAAGAATGCAAAGGCAGCCAGGTAAATGAACAGGCACGTCCCGACTACCAGCCACATACCCAGGCATCCCAGGTTCCTTTCACCAACAACAGCGAACTCACGACGCGCCACGCTCGTCCAGATACCAGCCAGCACCAGCGCCGCACCGCATAGGAGCATAGCGGTCAGGATTTCACCGGGTGCTGTATGCACCAGAAGCGTAGCCAGGGCAAGTACAGTCACAGTCGTCACACACCCAATCACGACGAGATTACGGCGCGTCTTCCAGACGGCGATAGCAGCCATAAAAAGAAGAAAGAAGTTTCCGGTGACAACGGTATCAATGATGTAGCCTCCCTGCTGCGAGAAACCACAACTCTGAGGAATAGCCGATGCGCGAGCGCAGATAGTCAGGTAGGTTCCCAGACCGATGAACGACCAGGATTGAATCCAATTGATCAGAGGATAGATGATGAACCAGGCCAGCAAAAACACTACACCGAGTTGCACCACACCGATACCAATCATATAGAGGCCAGACATGGTACTCTTGCGTACCGGGCGCATCAGGTAGTGCAGGCGCAGGGCAAAAGCGCCCAGCGTACAGAAGATCGCCACCGCCAGAATAGCGTTCAGAATCGAGTCGACAATCAACTGGCTTGTGGTGGCATTGCCTGAACTGATGGCATGGGCCAGCCCCTGATCATTGACAAACGTGTAGAACAGCAGGAAAGCGATCAGCAATATGGCGGCAACGGCAATAAACCAGCGAATGAGCGGGGTTGCACCTATGTCACGACGATCCGGGTTGCGCTGCTCGCGCAGGGCGAGCGCGCCGTAAAACATCCAGGCGGCACCGACGCCCAGAATAACCGCGCCGAGCATGACAAAATCGACTGCATTGTCGGGGAACCAGAGGAACTTGCCACCGAGCACGGAAGCCCAGGTAAAGTTGCCGGACGGAAAATACTGATTGTTGGTAAATACCACACCCAGCAAGAGCGCAAGACCACCGACAAACAAGATCAGGCCCAGCCCAACAATAATGACGGGCGGTACGACAGGTTTGGGATCAAAGAGCAGCACGATAACCTGAACAACCAGAAAGAAACCAATACAGACAGCCCCCAGAGCGAGCATCGCTTGCTCAAAGCCAACCAGCGATGAACTTGTCATCATCAGGTTAATATATGAAGGGATCTGCCCGATGAGCAAGGCTGCGATAAAGAAAAAGCCGACTGCAAATATCAAGGCGCGTGCCCAGGAAATTCTTTCTGGCACCTCCCGTTGTTGCGCTTGTTGCATGGATCGCAATCCCTTTCAACATGTTGCACCCAATTCCATCCTGCCTTACGTTTCAGAGAGACAGAACAGCCATAGAGCAACACGGTCACTATACACGAAGCCGTACCAACGTTGGCAGGCTTTGGAGAAATGGTATGACATCCTCACAGTTGCCATACCGTTTCTCCAACTTGTTGTCTTATTGCACGATTGTCAGTTCCGCCAGCATAGCCGGATGGAACTCGCAATAATAAATCACGATATGGTTGGGATAGGCATTATACGCGGCTGTCGTTACCGTGTAGGTGTACGTACCATTGGTAGTGATAGGCGTTGTCAATCCCGAGTCGAAGAGACTTTTATCCGGCGTCTCATTACTTGTGCTTTGCCCCTTCAGGGCCGTCACCGTGTGAGGTGGCGTCGTCTTATTGACCCAGGTGATCTTGGTGCCAACCTTGACCTTTACATTCAGGTACTGATAGCACGAAGGCGTACACGATTCACCGGCAGGTGGATTGACGATATCAATCGTGATGGCGTTCTTCCCGGTCATATCCACCGGTTTACCGAACTGGCCGGCACCTTCCTGCGCTACAGCCGTTGCATAGCCGGATGGGTTCGAGCTTTGGATATCACCTGGTACCTGGTCAAAACCATTCTTGGCGCTGTCACCTGTATAGCCTTGCTTTTGCAGGTACGCCGGATCAGATGAGCGGATGAGAGCAAACAAATACTGAATCTGATCGCTTGTGAGCGGCCCACCGTAATCCTGGCTCCACGCGGGCATGAGCGGAGTGGTCGGATTGGCAGTATCGTAGATGCCACCGCTGATGATACGTAGAAGATCATCATCGCTCATCGAGTTGACCACCGGATTAGCATTCAGCTTCGGGCCAGCACGTCCCTGTCCCTTCGTGCCGTGGCACTGGAAACAGTACTGCGCATAAAGTTCGGCACCACGTTGTACAGCTGTAATTTGTTGATCCGATTTCGCGATTGCCTCGCCGTTGCTCTCCATGATCCAGAAGACCGGAATCATGAGCGAGACAATGGAGAGCATGATAAGCGCCCCATACCCGGTCTTCTCGACCGCATTGGTACGAGAATAGAACAGGTAGAGCAGACCGCCCACCACGACCAGCAGTACAATAATGCCTATAATAGCCTGTCCTGGGTCTATCATAAACAACAACCTTTTTTGCTACACTACACGAAACACCGTACCGGCAAGAGCCGGTTTCGGAATAATATACATGTTTCCATCAGGATGCAGAACACTGCACACCCGGTACAGCAATGATACGAGTCGTATTATCGGGATGCGGGACACTACTATTGAGTGTTGCCGTGTCCACGATCACGTCCGTTCCCGAAAAGGACATCTTCCAGCGATCCAGACTGCGAGGAGCCGGGCCATCCAGGTACTCACCGTCCACATTGTAGTGTGAACCATGACAGGGACATTTGAAGCTGTTACAGTCATTGCGGAACGGGACGGTACATCCCAGGTGAACACAACGCTGGTACAGCGCAACCCAGTACGAGCCATCCGAAGAGTCTTTGACCCACCACTCTGATTGGAGTTGGTCTGAAAGATTGGTACCCTTCAACAGGAAGGGAGTACCCGCCGCCAGATGGATCAGGTAGGTCTTGGCCGACTGGACATAGAAGACAACCTTCTGGTCTAACGCAGCCTCGGTCGCTTTGCCAACCGGGAAGTCGGTTTTCTTGCCAACCGTCAAAGCAGAGCCGAACTGACCAGCCAGGTTGGGATAGAGCATATAGAGCGCGCCCGCTACGGCGGCAGTAGTCGATAGACCCCAGACCGCCAGCATCGAGCGGCGCAGGAAGCGGCGGCGCGAGAGCCGCTGCTGTGCAATCTGTGCCGCTTCGGCCCCACCACCGTGTAAGACCTCGTATTGCTGCGGGGTAAGCGGGGGCGTATTGATATCAGTAGACATCTACTAAGTCCTTTCCAGCCGAGAGTTACAGGTCAAAGTACAGGTTCTGCCACGGCCAGACCCAGATCCATTGTGGCCCTCGGAAGAAACTTCCTGCCAGCGTGACAACGGCCCAGAAAACGACAAACATGGTAAAGGTCACAATAGCGATTTTGCGGTCAGCATAGGCGCGACTGGGATTGCGATCCACATATGGAAGGACGACCAGCGCGGTCAGCACCAGACCTGGAACCAGCACACCAGCCGTCGTCGGCTCAAAGTAGTGCAGCAATTCCTGCAAGCCCAGGAAGTACCAGGGGGCCTTCGCCGGGTTCGGCGTGACGTTCGGGTTGGCAGGAGCCTGCAAAGGCGCGTTGATCCTTAGCGAAAGCAGCGTCACCATTACCATCACAAACGCGGAGGCGAAGAACTCGCGCACGAGCAGGTGGGGCCAGACAAACACCGAATCTTCCAGTGGCTTCTCGACGCGGGTGATCGCCTCCTGCCGGACAACCGCCAGGGTGCGATAGCGGCGCTGAGTCGCTGACGCCTGCACCTGTGGCTGCCCATTTACATTCGGATCCTTCTGTTCAATCGACATATTCAGGCATCCTCTCTAACGAGCCATAGAACACCATACCGTCTACCGTACAGTACTACGAACGCGGCATTACCGGCGAGCGGCCCCGGCTCCGGTTGTCACGCGCTCTGCACGGACTTCCATTTCGCGCCGTGAGGGAGGCGGCGGGCCAGCCGCACCACCATCCTTACGAATACGCCAGAAGTGAACCGCCATCAAGAGCGCGGCAGCCAGGGGCAATAAGATCACGTGGCCTACATAGAAGCGTATCAGCGTCGCCTGACTCACAGCGGGACCACCTACCAGTACCTGGTACACGGCGTTGCCCAGAATGGGGGTGTAGGGCGCCAGATTGGTACCAACCGTGATAGCCCAGATGGCGATCTGGTCCCAGGGGAGCAGGTAGCCGGTGAAACTCAGGAACAGCGTCACAAAGAAGAGCAAGACGCCCACCACCCAGTTAAACTCTCTCGGTGGCTTGTACGCACCGTGATAGAAAACGCGAATCATGTGCAGTGTGACCGAAACGACCATCAAGTGGGCCGCCCATCGGTGCATATTGCGCACAAGATTGCCGAACGAAACGGCGCTGCTTAACTGCTGGATGTTCTGATACGCAAGGCTGGTGGAAGGAATGTAATAGAACATCAGAAAGACACCCGTGATCGTCAGCAGCAGGAACAGGAAGAACGAAATACCGCCCATACACCACGTATAGGTGATCTTCATCGCCTGACGACTGACCTTGACGGGATGTAAGTGCAGAAAGACGTTGCCCATCATGACCAGTGACTGGTTCAGTGGGGTGTCGGGATAGCCGTGGCGGAAAATTGAACGCCACACCTGGCTCTCGACCATTTTCTGCGTCATTGTGTCCAGCCAGCTTTTATTCTCTGAAGTAGAATTCAACTGTGCCTGCCTTTCAAAAGGTATAAAAACCTGATGATTGCGGGGAAGATGCCCGCACACACTTCACGGACCGCGAGTGACCCCGGTCGGGCAAAACGCACGCGACGGTCGCTTGAAAACGTAGATATGAAAAATAACCCGTAAGCCTTCGCAACACCGTCTTTTCAGATGGTATCCGTGTGGCAGATTATAGCATATACCGGCGCTTCCTGGTATCCCTCAAAATCTGAACGTGCGCGTCTTCTGAAAGGACAGCCAGCCAGCGTTGCCCTCTTTCCTAACTGTATTTCATTGTAATCCATTGTGACAAGAAAAGGGAAGAGGAAATATATAATACGCCTTAGACACCTGCACAAGTTCAACAGCCTGATACTGGTGTTACATTTAGATTACTGCACCCTCACCTGCCTCACATCAGGTGAGTACCTGATTTTTCTATTTTGAACACCTGATTTCAGGCTCGCTCGCTCGCGTCATATTGACACGGTTGGGGTACAGCACTACAATTACATTTGGAGCGTTTTATGAACTTTCGCAATAGACAAAGAGAAAAGAATATGGCACATTTCAGCGCACAACACGTGGAAACCGAAGCAGAACCAGAAACCGAACCACGACGGAATATCCTCAAACTGATTCTCGGTCTCCCCGTCTTTTATAAAGTCTTATTCGCCAATAGCTTGATCATCTTCGTTGGCGCGAGCGGCGGCACCTGGCTGGCAACACATCTAAATACCACGCCGGTAGCAACGCCCACTTCGCTCATCATCTTCGTCACACTGGGATGGTTCGTCAGTGTCGCGCTCAATTTTGTCGTCTTGCAGATCGCCTTCCGGCCCCTGACCGATCTACAAAAGGTGATGGCCGGCGTTCAGACAGGCGAGCATTCCCTGCGCGCCCGCCTCACCGGTATTGACCAGCAAGCAGACCAGATGGCGCTCGCCTTCAACATGATGCTCGAAGCCATCGACGAGGCCACGCGGCTGCGCGCCAGCCAGATCATCAATGCGCAGGAGCAGGAACGCAAGCGCATCGCACGCGAACTGCATGACGAGACAAGCCAGGTGCTAACCTCGCTGCTCATCAGCCTCGCCATCCTGGAGGAGTCGCTAACCACGCATGATGCTCGCGAGCGCATAGCCGATACGCGCCAGCTTGCGCACCAGACCCTGCGCGCCATCCGCAGCCTGAGCATCGATCTGCGCCCCAGCGCCCTCGATGACCTGGGCTTGCTGCCAGCCCTACGCTGGTATGTCAAAGAGTATCACAAGAAATGCTCGATTGAAGTGGATTTCGTCGCGACCGGCTTTAAAGAGCGACTTCCCGCCGAAATGGAGACAGCCCTGTATCGCATAGTGCAGGAGGCGCTGACCAACACTGCTCGCCACTCGCACGCGCACAGAGCCAGTATTGTCCTGCAAGAGGACGGAGAAGCGGTCGAAGGCATCATTACTGACGATGGCAGCGGTTTCGACATGGAGGCGATACGAAGATCGCCTGACAGCGAGCGGGGCCTGGGCCTGGCGGGTATGAATGAACGAGCTGTCCTACTCGATGGCTCACTGGACATTCATTCCAGTCCCGGTCACGGCACCACTATCACCGTTCACATACCTTTGCATCCAAATAATACTCCATCGCCGCTGGAAAAACCGGAGGCCGTGGAAACAGATATATTACCCGCGATAGGATAACAGGAACATGACGATTCAAATATTGCTGGCCGATGACCATACCATCCTGCGCGCCGGATTGAAAATGATGCTGAATGCCCAACCCGATATGGAGGTGGTGGGAGAGGCGCAGGATGGCAAGCACGCCATCTACGAGGCCCAACGCCTGCAGCCAGATATTGTGCTGATGGATATCACCATGCCCGACATGAACGGCATCGAGGCCACGCGGCAGATCAAAAAACTCTCGCCAGAGGTGAAAATTCTCATGCTCACTATGCACGAGAATGACGAGTACGTTTTCCAGGCCCTGCGCGCCGGGGCTTCTGGTTACATGTTAAAAGAGGCCGCAGATACCGACCTCATCTCAGCCCTGCACGTGGTGCAAAGCGGACAATTCTATCTTTCGCCTGCAGCACAATCAGTGATGGTCGGTGACTACCTGCAGCGGGTGCGTACCGGTGAGGAGAAAGATAGCTACAGCAGCCTGACAGAGCGCGAGCGGGAAATTCTGAAGCTAGTGGCCGAGGGCTACACGAACAACCAGATCGCCGAGCGATTGGTCATCAGCCCGAAGACGGTGGACACTCACCGCACCCACGTGATGGATAAACTCAACCTGCACAGCCGCGCCGAACTGGTCAAATACGCGATACGACGCGGCCTGCTCGAAGACTAAATAGAGGGGACGAGGCAACAAGGCCAGAGCGCTTGCTCCGGCCTCTCCTGGTTACTCCTCGTCGTCCAGGCCGTAGCCGCTGCCGTTCTCGGTTTCTTCAGCAAAATATTCGTCGCTGTAGAAACCGACATCCTTGCCGACGTAGACGCTGACCAGAAAATCATCGCGTGGCATATCGGCGGAAAGCACCAGGTCTTCATCGATCTGCTCAATGAGCTTCGTCAACTCAGCCTCTTCAAGTTCGCGCTCAAGGATCAGCGTGCCGTGTACGGCTGTCGAGGTGAAGTGGATATCGACAGTGCCAAGTCGGCTATTGCTCTGCACACTTGACCCTTCCATGATATAGTAACCCTCCGAAGATGGGGTGCGAAAATGACGTTCAAAGCGTATTTCGTCCATAGCAATACATGCGTGCGCAGCCAATCGTTCCTGCTGCGCTCTCCTTTCTATAGCACCATAGCCTGGTTTGCTAGCGCGATTTCGCGTTTTTTCAGGCAGCGAACCAACTCTATCGCGGTAGCGGCATAGGGTATACTCGGAACAATTATATCATAGCTCGTATAGCCAGTCCTATAGGACACAGGGCCATAGAACAGTTGCGCCTACGGCGCTTAGAAGGAATTGGTGTAAGGCGCTAGCCGGGCGAAGCCTGGCTAGCGCCTTACACCAATTCCTTCTAACAGGCTCGCTTGCGAGCCAGCCTCAAACCCGCTTTTGCGGCAAGCGCATCATGTCAAGAAATGAAATGATGAACGTAGATGAGAAAAGACAAGCTGGTCTTCCTGGCTATAAACCGCCTGCGGAGCCATCTGCACGATGGTATAGATGTGTCCGTCATGAACGGTTGCCAGGAGCTCGCAGGTATAATTGGCTCCTGATTGCTGCACATTCCCTTGCAGTGCTTGCCAGGAAGTACCGGCAAACGAGAGCGGCGCGCCCTGCTTGACGCCAGTCATACCCAGCTTCTTCGCCTCGCCGGTAAGATATGCGGTAACATCGCCAGAAGCGGGGGCAACCATAACATTGACCTGCCCGGTGTGGCTGCTGTCAGAGAAAGAGACGGTATCCTTGCTCTGATCAACCTTCGCCGTCCAACCGCTTGGGTAGAGAACCGACATGCCAAGCTGTGTGCTAGTAAAAGTCTGCTGCGGCTGCGTCGATGCGGGAACCGTAAACGGCTGACGAATGACGATCCATGCTCCTAAAGCACCAACCGCCAGCACGACGAGGACAACCAGCCCAAACAGCGCAGGGACGCGCCTGCCGCTTTTTGCTCGCCGCCTGATCGCCGGTTCAGGAGCGACCGGCGGAGATTGCGTTCTTTCCTGAAGCGGGGCGACTGAGGACACTGAGGGGATCGGCGAGATTGGGTGCCGCACCACCCCCTGAGCAGAGGCAACAGGTGGAACCTGAGAAATTGGCCCCTGGATATATGAGCGTCCTGGTTGTGATTGTGGCCACGCCTGTGGCTGGACAATAGGGCGACTGGGGGGCGTCACCGCTGCCTGTACCAGCAGCGGTACCGTGCTCATGTGCTCTATCTCACCGGTAGTGACATTGCGCCGCTGCGAGCCGGGCTGAGCTGTGGCAACCTGCTGCACCGGAGGTCTGGCGGGTGCAGCCAGAGGGCGCGTTGGTAAATCCTCAACTGTATCATCTACCTCATTTGATTGAGAAACAGCCGCTGGTGGTGCGACACCGGCGAGAGCATTTTCTTCCTGGGGCCACACTTTGACGCGCAGTTCGCGGGCTGGCGCGGAAGAGACGGGGCGGACAGCAGCAGGAGCTGCCGGAACGCTCGCCTGCGTCGGCTTATCGGCCATATCTTGTTGCGATGAAGCCGGGGCTACCTTCCCATCTTTCTCTTGAGTCAATGCCTGCGAAAACACGGGAGCATCTACTATTGATCCCACCGCTGGTATATCCCCAGCCGCTTGCTGCCGGTGTGCCGGTACCGGCGTTTGCTGGTTCTGTTGTCGATTCGCGGGGGGCGTCGTGGGAAAGCGCTCCTGGGACTGCTCTTTTGTAGCATCCATAGTCCTTTTCATGCGTAAGGGATCGGAGGGGGTTCTGCCGGGTGTTCCCCGCTCAAGCTGGTGTATCCAGGCAGGTGCCTCATCTGAAGAAGGACGGCGCACAGGACGAGAGGGAGGCTGTTGTGCAATCTGTTCGCGCAATGGCGGTCTGCTGCTGTACGGCTGCTCGTTTCTCGCTGGAGAGGATGCCATATCCTTCGTCGAGGACGATGGCGGTGAAAAAGAGTTCGACGAAACGAGCGCTCCACAGTTATTGCAGTAGCGGGCAATTACCCTCGGCAGTTTTGCTCCGCATTGCGTACAAATGGTATCCACAAAAGCCTCTCCTCTATCTGCTATAGCCAGACAACCACGTGCTTGCTTCCTTGTTCCACCACCGCTTACGGCATCATGAGCAGGCGTTCCCATCACGTAAGCGATTCACCTATCTGTAGGACGTACAGCTTATAGCTTCAGCAACATGCTAAACGCAAAGTACCCACGCCCGGTCACGCCACTGGCAACATATGTGCTCTTATTTGAGCACCAGCAGCGCCTCGCGATCAGCGTTACTCTCGATTGGTTGCTGGTTCTTAACGATATCAACGAGCTTCTTGCGCCCCTTTGGGCTACCAACCATCAGCACGCCGACCAGTTTGTTCTCACGGAAGAAGAGCTTGCGGTAGTTCTCGTTGCCCTTTTCACCCGGCTCGCGGCGGGCAATGGCCTCTAATTCGGGGTTATTCGACTCCGCTGTACCGACGACGGCAATATTGACATCGAACAACGGGCTGGTATAGGTAGGCACATCGAGATAGGGCTGATGTCCACCGGCCATATTCACGCCTACAACACGTCCATGCGCCAGCGCGTTATCCCAGGTACCCATCGTGTGGTACACCCCAACGATGGTATCGTAGAACTCGGCCACGTCTCCCGCCGCAAAGACGCCGGGAACATTTGTCTCCAGATACTCATCCACCACTATACCGTTGCGCACCTCGACGGGAGTATTGGCGAGAATACCGGTATTCAGCGTAATGCCGAGTCCGACACCGATCACATCAGCCTGAATTTCTCGTCCCTTTTTCGTCTTGACATAGCCGGGTACGCCATCTTTCGGCACGACTTCAGCGATCTCATCGCCGTGAATAATCTCGACGCCGAACTTTTTGGCGATGTTATCCACCACTTCGCCGCCGTCCATGTCGAGACAACTGCGCAGCCAGCATGGCCCGCGCATCAGCCATGTTGTGTTGAGCTTGCGTACCGCGAAGCCATCGCACAATTCATATGAGATAAAACTGCCGCCATAGGCGAGCGCCGTGCGCGACTCCAGCATCCGGGCGATAATGGTTTTGGTATCGTCCAGGGTTACAAAATTATAGATGTGTCTGGTGCCAGCCACACCCGGTACGCGCAGGGGATTCGCCCAGCCGCCGGTCGCCACCAGCAGCGCATCATAGGGCAAGCGCAGTCCGCTATCGGTCTCGACCACCCGCTCATCTGTATTTATATTAGTAACAAGCGTCTCCGTGACAAGCTTGATGTTTCGCTGTTCGTGCCAGGCAAAATCACGAATCATCACCTTCTGCTCGACAATCACGCCCTGCAAAAAGCGTGGCAGCGAGACACGGTTATACAGTGGATACGGTTCGTTGGTGAGCAAATGTATGCTGCAATTTGGATCATTCTTGCGCAGCGTCTCTGCGGCGGTCGTCCCCGCAACCCCGTTCCCAATAATCACATAGCGTCTATCGTGCGTAGTCAACTGAACTCTCCTTGTGTGCCAGAAGTATTTTAACGGAAGAACCCGTAATTTCCACACCTTCGACGCGATTTTAACATAGTTTGGGCAGGAGCGCTATATCTCAAGCGGCTATCCCACAAAAACCGTATACAACAGCACAACATTGAGCACAGTGACCACGAGTGCGATGAAGATGTTGAACATGTTGGTCCAGCGACCGTTGACCAGTGCGCCCATGAGGTCGCGTTTGCTGGTGAGGATGATGACGGCGAGCATGGTGAGGGGCAGTTGCAGGCTCAGGATGACCTGGCTGATGACCAGGACTTCGACGGATGAGATGCCGAGAGCAATCGTCACCAGGGCGGGAATCATGGTGATGACGCGCCAGATCCACATTTCGACGCGCTTGTTCAGGAAGCCCTGCAGGACGACCTGCCCGGCCAGCGTGCCGGTAGTGGAGGACGAGAGGCCAGAAGCCAGCAGGCCAATCCCGAACGCGGCGGCGGCAAAGACACCCAGTGCGGGAACAAGCGTCACATAGGCTTGTTGCAAGCTCAAATCAGCCGGGTTGACGCGCTGGAAGAAGACAGTACCCGCGACAATGAGCATGGCCGCGTTAACAAAAAAGGCGATGTTGAGCGCGGCTACTGCATCTATCTTCGCCAGCAACAATACTTTGCGCCGCTCTTGCTCGCTAGCCTTTGGGCTGCTGAGGCGCTGTGAGGAGAGAAATGAATGCAGGAAGACATTGTGCGGCATAACAGTGGCACCCAGGATACCCACCGCAACGAGAATGCTGCCAGCAGAAATCTGGGGTAGAATCAGGTGCAGCGAAACCTCTCCCCAATCAGGGTGAACCAGCGCCGTTTCGTAGACGTAGACCAGGCCGATAATAGATACCATACCGATAATGACATATTCGAGCTTGCGAAATCCGAAGCGACTCAGGCCCAGAAAACCCATAACGATAGCACCGGTCAGCAGCGCCGCGAAAAACAGGGGGATGTGGAACAGGATGTTAAAACCGAGCGCGCCGCCCAGAATCTCGGCCATATCGGTCGCCATGATCGCGATAGCGGTGGTTACGCCGAAAAAGAACACAACGGGACGCGGAAAGTGCTCGCGGATCAATTCCGCCAGATTTTTGCCCGTGGCAATACCCAGCTTCGCCGAGGAAATTTGCAGGAAGATCGCGATGATGTTGCTGACCAGAATAACCCAGAGCAGTTCGTAGCCAAAACCCGCGCCAGCCGCGAGGTTCGTCCCCCAGTTGCCAGGGTCCATATAACCGACACTGATTAGAAAGCCAGGGCCGAACGCCCCGATGATCTCACGCAGGCCAATGCCCCAACGATTTTTTCGTACTCCCTGCACTGCCTGCAGCACGTGCATACTCCAGGAAACGCTGTACTCAACATTCTTCCGAGGACGCGATAAGAACGCCATAGACTGACTCCTGCTCTTTGATAATTAAGAAATTCGTTTGATACCATATTTCAGATTAGTTTTCCTCATGAGAAGCTTCATTGCTTTCGAGCGAGGTAACAATGATATATTCGGCCAATTCCGGCCCAAGCATATGCTCTGCCTGCTTCGGCTCCTCGCCGACGAGGAGGTCAAGCGGGCCACCGAAAGGCGAGCGTTTCAACAATTGCACCCGCGTCTCTGGATAGAGGCCAAGCTGCCCCAGGTAACAGAGTTGATCGGAGTTCTGCGCCTGAACGCGCAAAACCATTGCCTCCTGCCCCTCCGGCAACTCCGAAAGCGGCACGCCCTTACGGGTCGCGATCACGCCATCTTTACTGGGGATGGGGTCGCCATGCGGGTCGACAGTAGGATAGCCGAGCAGAGCATCTAACTTATCCTCAAACTCCTCGGAGATCACATGCTCCAACCTGTCGGCCTCATCGTGTACCTTATCCCAACTGTAGCCAAGCTGGCGCGCCAGGTAGAGTTCGAGCAACCGGTGATGGCGAATAACCTCCATCGCTTTGCGCTCGCCTAGCGGCGTCAGGCGCACACCGTGATAGGGCATGTGCTCGACCCAGCCAGCCTCGGCAAAATCCTTGAACAGCATTGTCACCGTCGCATCGCTCACGCCCAGCCGCTCGCTCACCGCCGAAGTCGAGACCTTCTGCCCCCGCTCCTGCATCGCATAGATGACCTTCAGGCAGTCGCTGATACGCGGCGCAAGCTCCTGAATTGATTTCTGCATTTTTATCATCCTTTGAAATTGATTTTTTACCTCGCTGAAAATATGATACCACATCGGTAAAAATATTACAAGGGGTTTGTGCTATCAACTCTCCATCATTGGGATGGGCTTCCGTAGGGGCGATGCCTTGTGCTCGCCCGGATGTGGTATAGGCTTGCCAGCACGGGCGAGCACAAAGTGATTGACCGCTACCGGCGCAACGCTCTCCGTACCGAGTTGCCTTTAGAGCAAGCCGTAGAGATGGAAGACGGTCAATTGACGCCGGAAGCATATGCTGTGCAGCAGGAGAGCTACGAACGCCTGCACCTGGCGC
>DASTKE010000030.1:0-2160 GCA_035716105.1 Ktedonobacteraceae bacterium
GCGCTCTACGGTCAGTTGCCTGCACTATTTCCTCCACCCTCACAGACATTAAAATACATGATGAAACACGAAGCATGACCGTTATCCATAGAAAAATAAACCTGTTTTGTGTCGAAAATAGCTCCCCACAGTTAAAACGAAGAAAAAACCTGTTGAGATACAACCCGGTACTGATAGGAAGTAGGATGATGAGGAAACGCACAGGCAGAGGTCAAAGGCGTTCAGATGATGCGTTCGGGGTGGGTATAGACGTTCATGGAATGCTCGCGCAGGAAGCCGATGAGTGTGATACCAGCCTGCTCGGCCAGTTCCACCGCCATGCTGGAAGGGGCGGAAATGGCGGCGATGCAGGGAATACGCGCTAGCAGCGCCTTCTGGATGATCTCGAAGGAGGTGCGCCCGCTGACCATCAGGATGTGCCGTGAGTAGGGAAATGCTCCATGCAGCAAGCCATATCCGATGAGCTTATCAACGGCATTGTGCCGTCCGATATCCTCGCGTACGAGCAACAGTTGTCCTTCGGATGAGAAGAGACCGGCGGCATGGAGACCGCCTGTGTGCGCAAAGACGGACTGCGCGGAACGCAGGCGCTCAGGCAGATTGTAGAGCGTCAAAGCGCTGATGCGTAGTTCATCGGGTTCCAGGGCCGGGGTGGAGACCAACAAATCGGCGATACTGTTCTTGCCACACAGGCCACAGCTTGCTGAAACCGCGAAATGCCGCTCGAAAGCCGTTGGCTGCGCCTGCACGGCGTCATGCTCTCCACGGCTGCGCAACGTGATATCTATCACATTGGATAGCGGCAGCGCGTCTTCATCTACAGCGTCTGCCAGGGTCTGCACATCGCTGGCACGCCGGATGACGCCCTCGGTCAGGAGAAAGCCCATGGCCAGTTCGGCATCGTGACCCGGCGTTCGCATAATAACGGCCAGACTCTTATGGTCGATCTGTATCTCAAATGGCTCCTCGACCGTCAGGGAATCGTCGCGCTGCTGCTGTTCCTGTTCCTGCCAGTGTGTGACACCGGCGTTCATGACACGCTCCGGGTCCAGTGATGAACGCCAGAAGCCTGAAAGCGACATAGGTGTTATCGTCTCCCTCTTCGCGGGTCGGTCAGCGCTGGTTGAGCGCCCGTCGTGGTGGTCACTGCCGCCATGCGCGCCTCATACTGCGCGGAAGGTCGCTGCCGCTTGAAGTAATACTTACACACGCCAGGGCGAACGGGATCAGGCGGTTCGATAGCCACCAGTCCCCAACCCTCCTGTTCCAGCCAGCTCCACGCCTCGTATTCCTCGTCGAAATCGCGCACGACATCCCCGGCAATGGTAAAAACCATCGTGCCGAGCAGGTATCTATGCTCCCAGTGTACCATGTTTTCCTGCCTTCCGAAAGTGCTCTCTAGAGAAAGGGTGCAGTTCTTTTTTTGCACAAAGCGGGTAGAGGGACGAAGCCACCCTTGCAACAAATTGACGCTCACCCTTGAGAGAAAGTGATCCATCAGGTAATGAAACGTAGAGCGGGAACGATTTGACGCCTATTACAGACAATGCTAGGATATGGGCAGGTTCCATCTCCACAGAGGATAGAGGTTGCAAGATGCATCATTATGTCAAATCAAGCAATGAGGCGCTGCGGCAGCGGGGCTACAAACTGACTCCACAGCGCTTTATGATATTGAGCGTTATACAGGAAGCCGAAGAGCATTTGAGCGTTGACCAGATTATGGAGCGCGTGCAGAAGCGCAATCCCTATGTAAGTCTCTCGACGATCTATCGTACGCTGGAATTACTGCGCGAACTGGGACTTGTGCGCGAAAATCGCTTGCCCGGCGAGCAGCCGCGCTACGAAGCAGCCGAAGGCAAGGCACACCACCACCTCGTGTGTCGCAATTGCCGCACCATTATTCACCTGGACGATACCCTGCTGGGCAACTTACACGAACAGCTTCAGGAGCAATACCACTTCCACGGCCTGACGCTCGACCTGGTTGCCGCCGGTTACTGCGAAGCCTGCTGGAAAGAGCGTACACAATAGGCCATATGATTGAACGCACGTGGGAACGCTGGAGTTCTCCATCCTTCGGGGGTGAAGTCGTAGGGGCGATGCCTTGTGCTCGCCCGCGTCTCTGGTCGGCAACGCGGGCGAGCACAAGGCATCGCC
>DASTKE010000031.1:0-3062 GCA_035716105.1 Ktedonobacteraceae bacterium
GTAGAATGGCCTGCAAGGCCATTCTACAAAGTCATGCGCTGCGCAATCCATACCCTCCTCACTATTTCGTCATATTTACGAATGAGAGACGTTATACTACAATGGATGAGGAGGTTTTTACGATGAAAAGAACAGTAGGCCGTTTTGTGAGAGGCATTGGAGTCGTTGGTTTCAGCGTACTGGGAATGGTACTGGTCGCCGTGCTGGTTGCGCTGCGCCATATCATGGAGACGCCGCAGCCGTTAGAGAGCTACCTGCCCGGTCTGGCGCAGATCTATCGCTGGCGGCGCGGGCATATCTTCTATAAGGTAGACGGTGATGAAGGGGCTTCCCCGCTTGTCCTGCTTCACGCGCCGGGCATCGGTGCCTCGTCCCACGAGATGCGCCACCTCGTCGAGCCACTGGCGCAGCAGTTTCGCGTCTATGCTCCCGACTTGCCCGGCTTCGGCCTCTCGGACCGTCCCCACATGGATTACTCCGCGGAAACCTATATCACGCTGCTGGAAAGCTTCCTGCGTGATGTTGTTGGGCAACCGGCGACACTGCTCGCCAGCGGACTGAGCAACAACTACGCAGTCGCCGTCGCGCAGTGCCATCCCACGCTGGTTGAGCGCCTGGTGCTGATCTCGCCCTCCTCGCTCTTCCAGCGGGAGCAATCCCCAGCCATCAGGTCTGACCTCATGCGTGTCCCGTTCCTGGCCACGCTGCTTTACTCACTGGTCAGTACCCATCTCGCGCTTCGCTATCGAGCAAGCCGCCAGCGCACCGCCGCGAGCAATGTGCAGGCAGCGGATATTGACTACCTGTATGCCGCCAGCCACCAGTTCGGTGCCGAACATGCACCACTGGCGCTGATGGCCGGAAAACTGGAGACCGATGTCTCGGCGCAATTTGCCAGTGTGCAACAACCTGTCTTGATGATCTGGGGCGCGCAGGCACTCAACAAGCTGCGAGCGCTTACCGACCAGCACGAGCTATCGACCCACACGAAAATTGAACTGATCAAGGACGCGGGTGCGGCCATCCATGAAGAGTATCCCGCGAGCGTCGTGAGCAATGTCCTGGAATGGTTCGCTCCCTCCTCTGGTGAAGAGATTGGCGAGAAGGCAGAAACCAGTGTCCCTGGCGCGCCAGAAACCGGGACAGTACCGCAACCTCTGAGTGGAGAGGCAATCGCAGCGAAGGCCGAACCCGTCGAGGCCGTAGAGGACACAGCGCAGCCTGTTGAGCAGGCTGCGCAAACGCAGATTGAAGCGCGGGAGCAAGAGCAACGGCCTGTACCCACAGTGGAAGTGTACTGCGTCAAGTGCAAAAAGAAAACGCCGATGCAGGATGTAGAGGAGGTCAAGACGAAGAACGGCAAACCGGCCATCCGGGGGAAATGCTCTATTTGTGGCACAGGGCAGTTCCGCATGGGACGATTGGTACCATAAGAAGGGACGGAAGTCCCGAAAAATGGGGGCAAAATCCCTTGACGTGAGGACGTTCTAGCCGTATAATCACGTTCGTATGTGATGCGAACGTGATGGGAACATGTACCGCATCATTCGGTACACAAGGCAAGGAAACGCCTCAATTCGCAGGGCTGGCAGTGTACATCGACCCCTTCGAGCAGGTAACAATGCTGCCGGTGTCCGTATACTATCCCAGAAAAACCTGCCTGCTGCTCAACCAGTTGAGCAGTAGAGGTCATTTTCACCCACGAGACCGCGAACTGGCGAAGTATCGCTTTAGCCGAACAGAGAAAGAATAGCTAGAGGAAGTGCGATATACGTGGTGAGGAAGGGAGTGGGAATAATCAAGGTACTGAGGTGGTTTCTATAGGAAAGAATCAGCCGGGGAACATATCTCAATACCAGGGAGGAGTTTTACATGAGTATTGGTGGACAGAGTGATGCAAAGCCTGAGCGCCGCATCTATCGCTTGACGCCTGAAGGCTTTGCCAAAATGCAGCAGCGGTTAGAATACCTGCGCAATGTCAAGCGCAAAGAGGTTGCTGACTACATTCACGAGGCGAAAGAGGCCGGTGATATCAGCGAAAGCAGCGCTTACGAGGATGCCAAGAACGAGCAGGCGATGGTCGAAGGAGAGATACTCGAACTCGATAAGCTGCTCGCCGCCGCTGAAATTATGACCGCGGACATGCACGGGGTCGCGGAAGGGCCAATGCTGGTGCGTATCGGGACGCAGGTGAAAGTCGAGACCGAGAGCGGCAAAGAGCGTACCTTCAAGATCGTCGAGACCTTCGAGGCCGATCCCAAAGCGGGCCTCATCTCCGATCAGTCCCCCGTGGGCAAGGCATTGATGGGCCACAAGGAAGGCGATGAGGTGACGGTTTCCACCCCAGGCGGTGTGACCACCTACATCATCCTTGCCGTCAGCCCAATGTTGTAACGATCTAACCACAGAGAAAAGAAAACGCTGCGAACGGTGGCAAGGCCGCCATTCGCAGCGTCTTCTTTTCTCTGTGGTTAACCCGGCTCAGGAATAGCAAACCAGCCAAAGACACCGGCGGCGGCAATCAACAGTCCGCTGACGGCGTAGATGATGTAGACGGGCATGAACTGGGCCAGGTAGCCAGCCAGAGCGGCGGAAATCACGCTCATGCCATACATTCCTGTCTCGATGACCGATTGCACGCGGCCCATCAGCGTCTGCGGCGTCACGGCCAGCATCAAGGGCGTAAAGCCGATGTCGATGGCTCCCTGCGGCGCGGAGGCGATTAAGATGATGGCGATTGCCAGCGTGAAATTGGTCTGGAAGGCGTAGACGACAAGGCCCGCGCCAAGCAGGAAGACGCTGCCCGTCAGTATCTGCCGGGGAGTCACCTTCCGTGCAATCAACCCGCCAACGATAGCGCCGATCAACGTTCCCACGCCAGCCGCTGCCGTCAATGGCCCGTACAGGGCCGTGCTGACGTGCAGTCGCTGGCTGACAAAGACGATATCCAGCGCGTTCAACGCACCCGCGCCCAGCATGGCGATCAGCGTCAGCACGACCACCATCAGCAGCACTCGCGACTGTCCAACAAAGCGGAAGCCAGCCAGCAGTTCCTGCATCAC
>DASTKE010000032.1:0-21453 GCA_035716105.1 Ktedonobacteraceae bacterium
GGCCCATTCCACGATGCAAGAACTGGAACACTCCTTCGTCTGTGTCAACTGGGACCAGCGCGGGGCAGGCAAATCCTTCCGTCCGGGTCCCAGCCCCGAGAGCATGACCATTGACCAGTTTGTGCAGGATACCATTACGCTCATTGAACTGCTGCGTGCGCGTTTCGGTCAGCAGAAAGTCCTGTTGCTTGGGCATTCCTGGGGAAGCGTGCTGGCGATGAAAGTCGCGGCAGCGCGTCCGGACCTGCTGTATGCCGTGATTGGCATGGGCCAGGTCGTCGCTATGCAACGCGGCGAAGACCTCTCCTACCGCTATGTGTTGGAGCGTGTTCACGCGGAACACAACCGCAAGGCCATCCGCATCCTGGAGCAACTGGGCGGCTCCGATACGTACAGGAAAGACAGTACGTTTGTCCAGCGCAGGTGGCTGGTGCGGTACGGGGGGATGGTGCATAGACTTGATACGGGAGCAATGGTCTCTATCTTGCTGAATGCGCCCGAATGTTCCATTGCAGACTGCATCCGTGGTCTTACGAGGAGGGACATGAAGTTTTCCTGTCGCTTGATGGGGGATGAGATCATGGGCGTGAATTTGCCGCAAGAGATACTGGAGCTTTCCGTTCCCGTGTTTTTCTTCGTCGGAAGCTATGATTACACCACCCCCTGTGTCCTGGTAGAGCAGTTCTATGCCTCGCTGCAAGCCCCCTCCAGGAAACTGATCTGGTTCGAGCATTCGGCTCACATGCCTCACATGGAGGAACCCGACAAGTTTCAACGAGAACTCATTGCTATCGGGGACGAGTTTTGCGGAGATCAACACCCACAGGATGCGCTCGTTCCTACAGTGAAGAAGGAGCAATCATGACTATGAGTACAGTAGACAAGAATGCAGCGATCAAGACACACTCTGGTAAAGGGCGTGGCAAACTCGCCAACGGCGTCATCGATGAGTCCGAGATGAAGGCGAGAGTCAATGAGACCCTCAATCGCTGGCCGACCGTAGGGTTGGCGGTGGGAGTAGTGCGCGACGGGTGCCTGGCGTTCTTCAAGGGGTACGGGCTGGCGGACATCGCGTCGAACACCCCCGTCACCGAGGATACCGTCTTTCGCATCGCCTCCATCACCAAGACGTTTACCGCGATTGCCGTGATGCAGTTGTGGGAGCAGGGATTGATCGATCTCGATGCTCCCGCCAATGACTACCTGCGCGCCTACAAGCTGATCCCGGCGAAGACCAGATTCCGGCCTGCTACCGTGCGGCATCTCCTCACCCACACCGCCGGTATCCGCGAGGTGCTGCACCTCTCAGGCCTGCTCAGGATGCGGGATCTGGGCGAGACCGTGCCGTTCGGACGGCCCGTGCCATCCCTCGCCGAGTACTACCGGGGTGGCCTGCGCATCGACGCGGAGCCGGGGAGCCGGTTTATGTACACCAACCACGGGTTTGCCACCCTGGGCCAGATCGTCGAGGACGTGAGCGGGCAGCCGTTAGACCGCTACATGCGCGAGCATATCTTCCAGCCGCTCGGCATGGCGAACAGCGACCTTGTCCGCTCCCAGCGGGTGCAATCGCATCTGGCCACCGGATATGACCTGCACCGCAATGGTGCCAGGGTCGTTAGCGACTACGCGCTGGTGACGGTAGGCGGCGGCGGCATCTACTCCAGCACGAGAGACATGGCTCGCTACATGGCTGCTCTCCTGGGCGGCGGTGCCAACGAACATGGTCGAGTCCTTAAGCCGGAGACAATGGCTATGATGTTCGAGCCTCACTACCAGCCCGATCCACGGATGGAGGGGAATGGGCTGGCGTTCTTCCGCCTCAACCTCGGCGGACATCTCGCGGTCGAACACGACGGCATCCTGCCCGGCTTCGACTCGCAGATTTTCCTGGCTCCCCACGATGGAGTTGGGGTGATGGCCTTCGCCAATGGAGCTAGACGGGGTTTTCACTGGCTGACGCCAGAGGCCGGCGGCATATTGAGATACCTGCTCGGCGTTCCCGACGAGGTGATGCGCTCCGATGTGCCGCAACATCCGGAAATCTGGGGCGATCTCTGTGGCTGGTACCACCTCTCCGCTCACCTGACCGATCCGGGAAAACTGGCATTCGGGGCCGGGGTCGAGGTTCTCGTCCGGCGGGGTCAGCTCATGATGCGCATCCTGAGTCCAATACCCATGCTTTACGGGGGCTTTCCTTTGCACCCTGACGACGAGAACGATCCTTACGTCTTCCGGGTCGACCTTTCCAGGTTTGGGATGGACACAGGCCGCGTCATCTTCAGCCAGAAGCCTGGAATGGGGACAACCGCGGTCCACTTCGAGTTCGGCCCGCTGTCGTTTCAAAAGCAGCCGACCAGAACAGGCTCTGAGCAATCAGCTATAACAGGCAGACGGTTGGCCTACTGATAATGATTACTGGATTGTCTCTGAATGAATGAACGGGCAGGAGGTTGTTGTATGAGCACACTTCTTTCGCCTGGCAAGACCGATACCCCGGTTCAGGAAGCGGACAGGCGCCATCGGTACTTGCGCTGGTCAGTTGCTGCTCTCCTTATCGTTAGTATGCTTGTGACCACCGGCTACACGCTTATCAGTGGCTACATGGCCACACAACTAGTTCAGCAGGCCCGCCTGCCTTACCACACGACGCCGGCGAACTACCACTTGTCCTTCCGTGATGTCAGTTTTACCAGTCGGGAAGATCATCTTGCTCTCTCCGGGTGGTTCATTCCCGGCATCCGTCCTGATGGAAGCCTGACGACCCGCGATACCATCATCATGGTGCATGGCTACCCGGGAAATCGTGCAACGGAAACGGTTGGTATGCTGGCTATCGCCAGTGGGTTCGTCCATCATGGTTTCGCCGTTCTCACCTTTGATTTGCGGGCGGCTGGCAAGTCTGCTGCGGCACCCGAGTCGATGGGCCACTATGAGCAGCGCGATGTGCTGGGGGCCGTCGATTTTCTGCAATCCGATCCTCTCCCTTATCCTGAACTGGGGCGACCGCAAGCCATTGTTGGTTGGGGAGACTCGATGGGAGCCTCAACCTTGCTGCTGGCTGCTGCGCAGGAACCCGCCATTCAGGCTGTCGTGGCCGACAGTGCCTATGGAGAGCTGCTTACCTTTTTGAAGACGGGTTTACCAAATCACTCCCATGTTTCGCCACTGCTTACCCTCGGGCTGCTGGAAGCAGCACAAGCCATCTACGGCGTCAATCTGGCGGCAGTGCGCCCGGTGGATGTCGTGAAGGATCTGGCACCCCGTCCGGTCTTCTTCATTCAGGGGGACAAAGATGATACTGTTCCCCCGTCTCAGATGGAGGAACTGGCGCAGGCAGCACGTTCTGCCCCTGGCGCGCACGTGCAGACCTGGCTGGTCAGTGGGGCCGGACATGCCGGGTCATTTCATCAGATGAGTGAGGTGTATATCAATCGGATCGTGGCTTTCTATATGGCGGTGCCTGGACTGAAGTCAGGCGTTGCCTCAAGTCAGTCGTGAGAGGAGAAAACGATGGCGGTACGGGTTGAGAAGAAACTTGAGTATACAGGCACTCGATCAAAGGAATACTGGCGTGGCGTCCTCTATGGCGTGCTGCCGCTGGCTGTCGTGGTGGTGATCTTCGGCGCGGCCCTGCTGCTCGCGGCCCTGCTGCGTCAGGTCATCGGCATAGCGGCCTTTGAGTTGCAGCAGTCGGTGGTGCTGGTCGTGCTGGGCAGCGGGCTAGCTCTGGCTCTGATCGCATTCACCCTTGCGCTCATCTGGACGCTGCGGCAGGTGGCAATGTGGCAGCACAATGGTTCGGTTGAGTGCGCTCAAGCGGCGTTGTGGACGCTGGTGGCAAGCTCAGTGGTGATCTTGTTGCCAGTCCTGCTGGCTCTGGTGTTGCCATAGCTTCTTCGACAGGAAAGACCAGTCTTCCACAAGACCAGTCTCTCCTGTCTACGGTTCTGTCTCCCTCAAGGTTGAGAAGTTGAACTTTTTAGAAGTTGCTCCCATTGTATTTCCCGGACGAATACTGTAAGCGTCATCAGGCAGGAACATTCGGCTGTGCGGGCTTGAGTGTGGACTCCGCCTTCATACCGAAGAGCAGTCGCAAGAGTTTGACGCGGCGGATCAAGAACTCATACAGATCGAGCGTGACCACCAGAGCGGCGAGGCTGACAAACAGGTAGGTGACCACGGAAGGCAGATTCCAGGCCACGATATAGAAAGCGATGACGACGAGTACCGGCTGGTGGATGACATAAAAGGGTAACACAGCCTCATTGGCATAGCGCAGGACGTTGTTGTTGAAGTTCAGGCAATGGATGGCCAGGGCAAGCGCGCAGACCGTCAGGGACCAGCTGGTCAGGCTGAGCAGGAACTGGTAGAGAAGATATACTGCCGAGTAGCCAGGAGCATACTCCCAGCCGCTCAAGGCTCCAGCCACGTTGGCAACGATCAATGTGGCGATGCAAACGATGGCGAGGGGGAGGAAGAGCTTCCACTGTTTTTGTATGGCTGCCTCAAAGCTCTTATCTGCTATGAGCATAAAGCCACATACGAAGATACAGAGCCAGCCGAAGAAATCCGTCCAGCCTTGATAACCGGGGAAAAGTGTCCACAGCAGGATACGGATGGTTGCCAGTGGTACAACAAACACCAGGAGCCCACCGGGTCTCTTACAGATCGCAGCCAGTCTTGAGATGAATCGCAAGCCCCGGCCTCGTTTTAACCAGGAGAGCGCGGGGAGAGAGATGATTGAGATAAGGAAGAGGAACGCCAGGAACCAGAGATGGTAGCCATAAATGCTCAGCCATTTTAGATCTTTCCCGATCTGGATGTGTTCGAAAAAGTAGGGGAAGAACGCGAGGAAGGTTCCATGATAGGACGAGTAGCCGGTGGCGAGAAAGTACGCCAGAAAATAGGCCTGAATGGGCGAGAGCAGCAGGAAAGCCACGACGAAAGGAATGAACAGCCGTTTGAAGCGTTCCTCAATGAATTGCCTGCTCGTTCGGGATGAGAGGGCGAACCAGGCACTTGCCCCGGCCAGCAAAAAAACAAGCGACATCCCCCACTGCGCCCCGAAAGTCGCCAGCGCATCCCAGTGGATTCCCGGCCCGCCTCGCCTGGTATGCCAGTAGAGGGTATCGAAGATATCGCCGGTATGGGCGAGAAAGACCCCAAACACTGCCAGCACGCGCAGCCAGTCGAGGTAGAAGAGCCTCGCTCCCCGCTCTGGCTGCTCGCGGCCCTGGGGTTTCAATGCTTGCTCTTGTGTCCTGTCACGCTGTAGCCGGGCTATCATGAAGGCTCTCTCCTTTCATGAGAGGAATGCATTCTTTCCCTCTTAAAAGATAGAGCCTTGCTCTCACAATACAGTCTCCATGACCCGATGTTCCATCACGAAGTCCTCACACATGCTGGAGCCGCCGCTTCGCCTCTGTACGTATCTTCATCGGTGTCGAAGAGAGGACGCGCTGATCGAGGGGGGCAGCTATTCCAGCATGTGTGAGGACAGTGCAGGTGACATCAAGCCAGCGCTGTTGTCAGGATTTCCCGCCAGTAATGGTAGATCAGGGTATGGCCCTCGCCTGGATAGAAACGGGGTTGACAATCGGGCAAGGTGCGGGCGACGTATTTTGCCAGATTGACCGGGACGGTCGTATCCTCCTCGCCGTGCCAGAGATGAATCTTTGTGCGAATCTCCCCAAGGTGAAACCCCCAGGGCTGTGTGAGCAAGATCACTTCCCGGTGTAGCGCCTGCCCGCCGTTGCGGTACGCTTCACTGAGGTCTTGCTGATCGATGGCCTGGATGTCGGGCCGGGCGAAAGCCTCCCGGTCGGCTCGGGGCATGGAGACCGGGATCAGCTTTTTGACGGCAACCGGATTGAGCCGGAGCAGTCTCGCTGCCGGTTCAAGCGCCAGACGTGCCAGCCAGGGTACTCTGCGAACAACATCAAGCCCCAGGCGCATCGAGGGCATGACGCCTTCCAGGGCGTCCGGCTCGCCGAGCGGCCCCATGCCGCTGACGACGATGGCCGAGGAGAGACGGCCAGGCATCGCGTAGGCGCAGGCCAGCAGGTAGGGGCCGCCTCCTGAGAGGCCGATGGCGGCGAACCGGTCGATGCCCAGTGCATCGGCGAGCCAGGCTACATCAGCGGGCCAGTCCAGCAACGTGCGCTTCGGTTGAAAATCCGAGAGGCCGTAACCTGGGCGATCAATGGTAATGATTCGCGCGCCCAGCTCACGGGCAATCGAGGCATCAGGATGGCGCTGGAGCCGCGAACCGGGGGTGCCGTGGAAGAAGAGGACGGGTGAACCGGCGGGATCGCCATATTCGGCATACCCCAGCGCGCGCCCATCTCGCAGGCGCAAAATGTTGTCAGTTGTGTCTGTAAAGGTCTTTGTAGCCATAGTCTTTTCGCCGTTTCCATCCGCCCTTTCTCCGGGCAAACGGGGAGCATAGGCGGGTTTAATCTCTACAAAGAAAAACACCATCTCTGTTACAAATATTCCTTAAGATACTGTGCTTTTCCTGTGATACGGGAACCGCCATTTCTGATAGGTCTGTGAGACAGAGAGAGGACAATTGGAGAAGTGGGATTACCTCGCAGGAGCAGTGTAGCCTTAGCTCGAATGGAGCCTTTCTCGCTGGAAGAGAGAGCCCAGAAAAGAGGAGAAGGAGATGGAAGGAAAATCGACAGGACTCTCGCTAGTCAAGCGCGAGTTTCTGGTGAGAAGCGGGCTGTTTGACGGAAAGGTTCCCTTTCAGCGCCTCCGCCACAGTGTGTTTGCCAGGTGGGCCAGACGCTTGATCTACACTCTGGCAATGGGCAGAGAAGGCTATCCCTTCGTGTTCCGCCAGTGCGAGCGGGCGGAGGAACTTCTGCGTGCGGGTAGCCCGCACCTCTATATCCATATCCCCTTCTGTCGCAGCCTCTGTCTCCATTGTCCCTACAATAAAATGGTCTTCCGGGAGGCGAGCTATGTTTCCTATAGACAGGCACTGGAGCGAGAACTGCGATGCTATCTGGAACAGGAGGGCATCCCGCCGATTGAAACCCTGTATTTCGGTGGTGGCACCCCCAGCATGACCCCGGAACTGATCGAGCAGGTCATCGCGTTAGCGCGTTCCCACTTTGCTGAGAGCGTCGAAATCGGCGTGGAAGTCCATCCCAGAGATGCCACGTTTGAGCGGCTTGGGCAGTTAAAGAGCTATGGTGTCGACCGGATCAGTCTGGGTATCGAGACCTTCCAGGATGGCCTCTTGAGAACGCTGGGCAGGAACTATACCGCCAGGCAGGCCGAAGAGGCGATCAGGTGTGCAGGGCAAATCGGGTTTGCCTGTGTGGATGTCAACCTGATCTACGGCATTCCCGGGCAGGAACTGCAAGACCCGGTAGCGGATGCGGAGCGCTGCATCGCCCTGGGCGTGGACCACCTGTCGGCCTATCCCTTGATCACGTTTGAACATACGCCTTTAGGAAAACTCATTCGAGAAGGGAAACGCGAGGAGTATGACGAACGAAAGCGAGCGCGTACTCAGGAGGCTATCGCAAAGGTCTGCCTGGCTCATGGCTTCAAACGCACCTCGGTCTGGAGCTTCACCAGACATCAAGCTTCGGCGTACACCACGGTGACCAGAGAAAGTTATCGGGGCTTTGGTGCGGGGGCCGGTTCAAAAGTTGGCGGCGAATTCTGGTTCAATACCTTTTCCGTTCCTGAATATAACCGGCTCACCGCGCCCAGACCGGCCATCAAATTGCAAACGACAGAGCGCTTTCGACGCCTGCACTGGCTCTACTGGCAGATCTACAACACGCGCATCGACGTTCAAAAGTATCGAGAGATATTCCAGCGGGATGTGAGCAACGATTTCCGGCTGCTGCTCGTCTTGATGAGGCTGCTCGGCTGGATGACAAAAGAAGGCTCCGTTTTTGCTTTTACCGAGAAGGGGACACGCTGGGCGCATCGCTTCCAGATGCTGTTCTCTCTCACCTTTATTGATGACGTCTGGACGCAGTGCCAGAAAGAACCCTGGCCCAAACAGATTATCCTCTCCTGAAAGCTCACGGGAAGGCATCTCAGACCCGCGTTCTGTGAGGGAAAGAGGAGTGGCCAGAGAAAGGAGGACGAAGATGACACACAAACGGGAGCGTCTCACCCTTGCTATCCTCGAAGCGTTTGTCGCGTTGACAGCTCTGGGCTGTGGCCTGGGCCTTGAGGTCGGAGCTATTCAGTTTCCCCTCGCCTGGCTGGTGGGTACGCCTTTCAGCGACTATGTCCTTCCCGGACTGCTGATGGGGGTCATCGTGGGAGGTTCCTCGCTGCTGGCCGCCGCGACGATTTTCACCGGGGGCGAGGTGGGGGTGCTGGTCTCAGTTCTCGCCGGGCTGCTTTTGATCGGCTTCGAGTTCGTGGAAGCGGCGATCATTGACCCCAACGTGGGCAACGGCCTGCTGCTCGCCCTCGGATTCCAGGTCGGCTACTCGGTTCTCGCGTTGATCATTGTGGGGCTGGCCGGGTTCTTGTGGATGGCAGAATACCGCCGCCATCATTTCCCAACCGGCCATATCAGCCATGCCTGATAGATAACGAGTCGCGATCAAGATGCTGCACCGGCCCTTTGTGATTGGACGCAGCGATAGAGCGTGTAGCCACGCGCTCTCGTTGGGCCAGAAGGGAACTATGCCCGGTTGAAAGAGGAGGAAAGGTATGGAAACGTTACGTGTCGGAAAAGCGCCTGCAGAGCCTGCTGCTTCTGTCGACGCATCATGGAGAAATCTTTACCGGGTTGGGGGCATCTGTGCCATGCTCGCGGGCGCACTCTACATCGCCGCGCTGGCGCTGGATTTCATCGTGCCGCCTGCCCCGCTCTCGGGCGGGGCTGCCACACTGCAATACATCGCCTCACACCGGTCATTCTACATCATCGAACAGACCCTGTGGCTGGTACCCGGCGTCCTGTTAATGGTTACCTTCCTGGCAATCCCGATGGCACTCAAGCATCTGAACAAGAGCTATGTTGCCATCGGTGCGCTGATCGGGGTCGCCTCCTGGGCGCTCTCGCTGGCGTGGCCGACGACTGGCGGTGGAGGACACGCCCTGGTGTACCTGAGCGATCAATACGTGGTAGCCACTTCTGCTGCCCAACGCGCCGCCTTCGCTGCCGCCGCCGAGGGATTTATCGCGCAGAATACTATTCCAACGATCATTGGTATCCTGCAACCGATCGGCATTCTGATCCTCTCACTCGTCATGCTCAAAGGCGTCTTCCATAAGGGCGTGGCCTCTCTGGGCATCGTCACTGGCCTCCTGGGCATGGTGAGTGAGACGCTTCGGCCCATTATGGGCCTAAGCTACGCGGTGTACGGCGTTCTCCTCATCCTCTGGTTTCTCGTGATCGGCTGGAATCTTTTCTGGCTGGCATCAAGTAGATCCCAATCCTTGATTGGGAAGAAGCTGGAGGTTGGGGCGGTATCGTAGCGATGGCCTCAATGAAAGGAGTAATGTGATGAAAACGTTCAACAGAGAATCGCCGCCCGCTAGTCAGGAACTGGTCGATGCATCTCGTGCCGAAACGACAGAGTCTGCCTGGAAGTCTCTCTATCTGGTTGGCGGCGTGGCGGCCTTGCTGGTCGTCGTGTTGTATGTGAGCCAGATCATCGTCTTCGTCGCCAGTCCGCCGCCGAGCAGCGTGGTCGGCTACTTCACACTCTTTCACAAGAACGCGCTCCTGGGACTGCTAGATCTTGATCTATTGAGCATCGTTGACTACGCTCTGTTTGTCCCACTGTTTCTGGCCCTCTACATGGCCCTCAGACGGGTCAGTCCCTCGTTCATGGTCATCGCTACGTCTCTTGCCTTTGTAGGGATAGCAATCTACTTCGCCTCGAATACCGCATTCGAGATGCTTTCCCTCAGCAACCAGTACGCGGCTGCGACTACTGATGCGCAGAGGTCTCTGTTTGTGGCCTCCGGGCAAGCGATGCTTGCGACCTACCAGGGGACAGCTTTCGACGTGAGTTACGTCCTTCTGGCCATTGCCCCTCTGATCATCTCCGTGGTCATGCTACAGAGTATTACCTTTGGGAAGGTCACCGCTTCTGTGGGAATTGGGGCAAACGTCCTTGCAGCAGGATTGTTCGTGCCAGCGATAGGAGTCTTCCTCTCGCTCATTTCCGTCGTGGGTTTGCTGATCTGGTACGTTCTGATTGCTCGCAAGCTCTTCTTGCTTGCACGGCGCGTCTCGAACGAAGTGGCGCATCGACTTTGAGGTGATCTTGACACTTATTCACAGGAAAAGGAGGTATCGATCATGAGCTGGTTCATTGCTCTATTCGCCCGTTTGGCCCTACTCGCTGTCTGGCTATTCACTCCACTGGTAGATCGAGCATTTCACGGTGGCTGGCTGGTGCCACTGCTGGGAATACTCATCTTGCCAATTACCACCCTGGCCTATGTTCTCGTCTACTCTATCACTGGAAGTGTGACCGGGTGGGGCTGGCTCTGGGTCGTCCTGGCGTTGCTGCTTGATCTGGCGGCGCATAGCTTCCCCGCCAGGCAAGCTGCCCGGGCAAGAAGCAGAAGAATCAGCAGTCCTTCCCAACCTGGAAGCATGTAGTTTCGTCATAGGGGGCAAAGGAGAACTGACATGTGGAAGAAAATCGGATGGGCCTTTGCGGGCCTGACAGCGGCTTGTGCGATCACGCTCTCTCTCCTCACCCTCCCGCTGCTGCGGCGGCTACCAGAGCCAGGGCGTGTGTCGATGGACGGGATCACCACCATCGAGGATGCGGTTGAAGCATGCCGACGAACGCAGCTGCACGGCTGGGACCTTGTGGCATACGCGCAGAACCTGGCGGCCAGAAAGTTCACCTACTCGCGGCTCAACACCTGGGACACGCCCTCCCGTGCTTTTGAACGGGGGATGGGATACTGCGAGCAGCAAACGCTCGCGCTCAAACACATCTATGATCGGCTGGGGATCGAAGCAAGGCCCGTGTTTGCCTCCCGTTGCGCGTTTCCCGGCAAGGTGATTGATGATATGTACTGGCCTGGAGGAATCTCGGGCCATGTCTGGCTGCGCGTCAGAATCGGAAATGAGGAACTGGATGTCTGTTCTGACTCGATCAACAACAGGCCAGGCGTGACGCAATTTGAGATCCTCTCGAGAGTGCATAACTGGTATCCCTGGCTGCGCCCATTCACGCATCTGGGGTCGTGCATGGAAAATATCCGGCGCGATATGATGGCCAGGCGCAGCCTCAAAAGATGGATAGTAATTCCCATCGGCTCTCAAGTAGAGAGTGTTTCTGCTCAACCTGTTTGACGAGAATCCGCAGATAAAGCGGGAGGAGGCGTTTATGAAACCGAATAGAACAAAGGGAGAGACCCGCCCCGCACCTGCAAGTACCTGGCAGTGGCAGAGACTCTACAACCCTTTCGTCATTGCGCTGTTGCGGTCGCCGCTGCATCGCCTGTTTGATGCACACACGTTGTTGCTTACCGTTACAGGACGCAGGAGTGGCAAATCCTATACCTTTCCTGTTTCCTATGTCCGTGAAGGAGAGGCGATCTGGGTGATCAGTCAGCGAGATCGGAGCTGGTGGAAAAATCTGCGCGGAGCCGCTCCCGTTGTTGTTTTTGTACAGGGATACACGTGGCAAGCCCGGGGAGAGGCGTTGTCGGATAGCCACATGGCTGCTGCCATTTTACTTCAGCTTCTGCAAAGCGTTCCGGCCTATCAACGGCTCTTGCATCTCCAACTGGATGCCACCGGGAAACCGGAAGACCCCGAAGCGCTCAACCGTCTTGCTGAAAAGCACATCGTTGTTCGTATAAGGGAACTGGCGGAACTTGCCGCTTAGAAAGGCTTTAATAAGGAGGCCCATGACAGATGTTCAGTACATCGTTTCAGAAAACAGGGAACGCCTGGCAGTGGAGGCTCTGGTGGCAGTGGATCCTGGCCAATGCTCTCGGTGAGACAATAGGTCTGGGTACCACTTTACAGATTGGTGCATTCCTGCTAGTGAATGCAGAGAAGAGTATCGGAGTTCCCACTGCTGCGATACTGGGCATCCTGTCCGGTACGGTGATCGAAGGCCTGGTTGTGGGGATGGCACAGTGGCTGGTTTTGCGCCGTCCTCTTGAGCGGTTGCGCTGGCAGGTCTGGGTGCTGGCAACCGCCTCTGGAGCCTGTATTGCCTGGACGTTGGGCATGCTTCCCAGTACCTTCCTGTTCACCAGCTCGGATACGGGGGCAGCGGCACCCGGACAGATAAGTGATATGCTGGTCTACGCGCTTGCCGTGGGCATGGGACTGGTCCTCGGCAGCATCCTGGGTGTCCCACAATGGCTGGTTTTGCGCCGTCACCTATCAAAGGCAGGCTGGTGGGTTCTGGCCAACGCGCTCGCCTGGATGCTGGGGATGGTGGTGATCTTTGCTGGAACGAGTCTTATTCCGCCGGAAGGAATCAGCGTTCCAGTGGCGCTTCTGTTGCTGCTGTTCGTGGTCGTCGCAGGTGCTCTCGTCGGAGCCGTTCACGGCCTGGTCTTGATCTGGTTACTGCGCAAGCATCCTCTGTATAAAACCGCCTGAAGGTTCCAGTTAATGAACGGAGAAAGTGCGCTATCAGGAATGGTGATCTTTCTATGAGTACTTCAGTTGAAATAGGGCAACTCGGAAGGAAGGCGCTGCGAGTATCGCATCTCGAGAAGCTCTACTGGGCGCAGGCGGGTGTCACCAAAGGGGAGATGTTGCGGTATTATCGGTGATCTTTTCGCTCCGGTTCTCCAGGCAGACCAGCACCTTTTCTGGTTCTTCGTCTCCCCCTTCTGGATTTATGCCGTTAAGAACACTCTTCCCTGATAGGATATACCGTTTGACGCGCTCGCCTCCAGATCCAGCAAGAGCTTTTCCCATCGAAGATCAGGCAGCGGTGAGAGGAAAATGCATCCTCTCATCGCTGCTCAGGTCCTCCTCTACAGAATGCCGGGAGCTTTACTCAGGGCCGAGTTGAGCTGGTGCGGGTGAAGCCGCGTGTGTCGTGTAGGAACCCAGGTCCTGGATCATGCGCGGGATGGTGACAAAGCGAAAACCGCGCTGCAGCAGGGTAGAGATGATGGTCGGCAAGGCCGCCACCGTTTGTGAGCGGTCGCCTCCTCCATCATGCATCAGGATGATCGAGCCATTCTTCGTCGAACTGAGGACGTTCTGAATGATGGCATCGGTTCCCGGCCTCGACCAATCCCTCGGGTCAACGCTCCATAGGACTGTGGAGAGACCAAGGCTGGCTGCTATCGACTGCACCTGGTCGTTGAAGTTGCCGCCGGGCGGGCGAAAGACGATCGGCGATTGCCCGGTGATGGAGGCAATCTCGCTGGACGTGCTTTGCAGTTCCGAGCGTACCTGGTCGGCAGACAGCGTGGTCAAATTGGGATGTGACCAGGTGTGGTTGCCCACGACATATCCCTGCTGGTTCTCCTGCAACACCAGGTTGGAGTTGTTGGCGGCCTGCGAGCCGATGACAAAGAAGGTCGCCTGTATCCCGTAGCTCTGCAGAATGCTCAGAATTTGAGCGGTATAGGCGGCACTGGGGCCATCGTCGAAGGTCAGGGCAATTTCCGGTAACTGGGGATTGCCGCTGTAGAGCGGGTAACCCAGCACTCCCCCCGGAGAGGCGATGTTCGCTGGACTCACATTGATGCTCTGGGCCGCGTCTGTCCCCGTCCAGCTCATGTAGGAAGCGCTTCCCAGCAGAGCCAGAGCCGGACCGTAGGATGTACTCTGGGTCGTGTAGACCGGATCGTGCAGGTACTGGCCATCTTTGAAGGTGGCCAGGCGAATATGCGAATCCGTGGCGGTACGCCAGGCAACGTTGACGTAGGAGTCTGCAGTTCCCGCTGGAGCCAGGCCAACGGGAAGCTGACTACTTGATGCCAGCGTGACCGCCTGGCTCAGCGTTCCCGGATGCGACGGGTTATAGCGGCCAATCACCATCGGTGAACTCGCGCTCGTATCCTCCCAGCCGAGAAACAGGTATCCTGCGGACGCAACCAGCGAAGGGCTGGTCCTGCCAGTCACCCCGTAGGTGACCTTGGAGCCAAAGGTGCTGGCATCTGCCGAGGAGAGAAGGTTGAGATGTCCATCCGTCCCCCTCCAGCTCAGGAAGAGGCGACCACCCGTGGCGGCAATGGAGGGAGCGCTGGTTGAATACTCTCTCAAGGTCACTTTGCTGGCCAGGTCAGAAGGGTCCGCCGGGTTATAGCGACCAACGTTGAGCCGGTTATCCATGCCGCGCCAGCCGACGTAGAGATTGCCATTGAAGACGGCAAAGCCGGGTGCTGATCCCGCCGGGGTGGTATCGGTGAGGATCTGGGCCGACCCGAAGGTCTTACTGGCGAAATTGTAGGTCATCAGATTCAAATTGTGGGCCGCATTTCTGCCCGTCCAGCCCACATAGAGCGTTCCGTTGTAGGCGATCAGGGCGGGAGCAGAGTCGGCTTTCTGACTGGAAGCGGTGGTCGGACGCAGCGGAACGGAAGAACTTGCAGCCCCTGGACTCACCCCGACGACGAGTAGAGCCATCAAAGCTATCAGGAGCGGCGAAGCGACTCTGCGCCGCCATCGAACCTCCCGCTTTTGCGGTCCCTTTCTTTCTGTGATGTTGCTCAACATAGCAAACCTCCTTGTTCAACTACGAGCAACTACGATCTAGCCCTTTCTTCAAGGATAAAGGCTGAAGATCACATCCCAATCTCGACCATCACCGGCCCTCACTCTTGTGTGTCACAATCTTGACCACTTCTCCGGCTGACTTGCTCGCCTGTTCTTTACCCTGCGCTGCCTTTAACCGTCGGCAGAGAGTGGCGGCCAGAAGGTGAACATTGGGGCTGGTCTGTGAGCCTGTAAGACTCCGACGTGAGGGGTTAGTGATGCCGGGGGATTACACTGAGGCTGAAAGGAGGACATTGCTATGATGCCACAAACCACACCGGTATATACGCCCTCTACGGACCGTTATGCAGAAAGCCACGAAGAATTGCATGTCGTGGGCGAATTCCTGTGGAAGTAGACCCACTTCAAGGCCAGACGAATGCCCGCCTGAACCCGGTGAGCCATACGCCTGTGCGGCGCTTCCCATCGGATACCTGCGGATAGAAGTCACCACGCGCCACCACGGATGGTCCCGCTCGAGATACCTACACTGGAAGCTTCTCTCCAGAGCTTCGCCCGGCACCACCTGGTAAGGCTCGTCCCGCGTGACAACACTTGCTCTCTCCTGGGAAGCTTAGCTGAGCGGCAACGCCAGGAAGAAGGTGGATCCCTCTCCTTCCGTCGACTCGAACCAGAGGCGGCCCCCGTGCCGCTCGATCAGTTCGCGACTGAGATAGAGACCCAGGCCGCTGCCTGTTATCTGGCTGGCCTGCGCGTTCTCGGCTCGCACAAAGCGCCCGAAGATGCGCCCCTGCTCGCTGCTGGGAATGCCCATTCCCCGGTCTCGAATCGCCAGCCTTGCCTCGTGGATCTCACCCTCCTCCCACACTCGCACCTCGATTGGCCCTCCCTGTGGGCTGTACTTGACTGCGTTGCCCAGCAGGTTGGCAAGGACCTGCTCGACGCGCCCGCCATCGATGTCCACCGGCAGGGATGCCAGCGTCGTCTCCAGGGAGAAGGTATGGCCCGCCGCACTCATCTGAGCCTGCTGCACCATGTGCCGGGTGAGGGCCAGCAGGTCGGTGCGCTGGCGCGAGAGGACGAGGCGTCCGGCCTGCAGCCGCGTCGCATCCAGCAGATCCTCTGTCAGTTTGTCCAGCCGTGCGCTGGCCTGCATGATCTCCTCGAGCGCTTCTCGCTGCCACTTTGAGAGCTTTGCGCCACGTCCTCGTCCGCTCTGGTAGAGCAACATGCTGGCGTAGCCGGTGAGCGCCGAGAGCGGGTTGCGCAGCTCGTGGGCGGCCACGGAGATGAATTCGTCCTTGAGAGCCTCGGCCTGTTTGAGGGCGCGCACGTCCTGGTGAACCACCAGGGCCACCGCTTCCGAGGAGGCCACGAGCGGGCCGCTGTCTGTGCGTGCGTCCAGGGGGAGCGCGCTCACCACGACCGGCAAACCGCTCTCGCCCGGGCGGCGGATGATCTCCTGCTGTTGCAGCACCGTCTCCCCTGCCTGCACCGCCCGCAGCGTCGCGTACTGCTCGCCGGGCAGGGAAGCCCCCCGCTCATCGAGGATCTGGATGCGATGAGCGTGCAGGAACTCCAGCATCGGTTGATCCTGCGGCCACTCGGCTCCCCAGTAGCGTAGCGTGGCCCGATTCGCCAGCAGGAGCCGGGCCTGCTGACCGTAGACGAGATAGACCGAGCTGGGCAGGGCATCGAGGACCTCCTGCAGCAGGCCCAGCCGCTCGGCAGTGTGGGTGTGGGCGATCAGGGTGGCCTGCTCGATCAGGTGGCGGGCAGTGATATCGCGATTGATCTCCATCATGGCTCTGGGCGCTCCCTCTCCATCGCGCAGCAGCGCCTGGCGGCTCTCGACCACGACCGCCCGGCCATCGCGACAGGTGTGAATCAGCTCCCCTTCCCAGTAGCCCTCGCGCTCCAGGACAGCCTCAACCGTGGCCAGGTCAACGGGAAAGCGGGTGTGCAGCAGGCTGTGGGTGAGGCGGCCCATTGCCCCGCGCGCGCTCCAGCCGTAGAGGTTTTCGGCTCCCTTGTTCCAGTAGGTCACCCTGCCCAGCGGGTCGCGCACGAGGATGGCATCGTGGGCCAGGTCCAGCAGCGCTGCCTGGGCGCGATTTTGCTCGGCCTGCCGGGCCTGATCGCGCTCCAGGCGACGCTGTCGGCTGGTGTCGCGCACGGCGGCGATGACCAGGAGCCGCTCGTCGAGACGCACCGGGCGCAGGCTGATGTCTACGGCAAACTCGCTGCCATCGCGGCGAGAGCCGACCAGCGACAAGCCTTCGCCCATCGGGCGAGCGTGAGGCTGTCTCGTGTAGCGCTGCCGGTGGGCGGTGTGCCGCTCGCGCAGATGAGCAGGCAGAAGCCGTTCCAGGAGCTGTCCCTGCAGTTCTTCCCGGGTGTAGCCAAAAAGGGCGAGCGTGGCGGCGTTTACCATCACGATGCGGCCCTGCTCGTCAACGATGAGCAGGGCGTCGGGGGAAAGCGCGAGTAACTGGTTCAAGCCCTCCAGGGTCACAGATACCGCAGGAGGGGGTTCAACGGGAACTCGCTCCTCAGATGATAGGCCGATCATGAATCGCCCCTCCTGGGCTGATCAAGCTATTTCATCCTCTTCCTCAATCAAATACCAGATGAGCTAAGCATATCATCATCTCTTCCAGAATGCAAGAGCAATGCTATTGCCGAGGGAAAATCGCTGCCTCCTCGTGATGAGCAGAGTGCTATTGCCAGCATGTGCTCATGGTGGAGAAAAGCCTTTCGTGAGGTTTTTGTGAGAGAAACGGCGCGAAAGGTGATGTTTCTGTAAGATGAGTAGGGCAAGCTTGGCTTAAGAGAGCATAGCAGGAGGAAAAATCTCATGAATATCTTGATTGTCTACGACTCGCACTTCGGCAATACCCAGCATATTGCCGCAACGATTGCTTCCCTTCTGGAGCCTCGTGGCGTTATCCAACTTGTTCCGGTCATCGAGGCTGATCCCTTCCGGCTCAGAGACATCGACCTGCTGGTGATGGGTTGTCCGACGCAGTCCCATCACCTCACGCCCGCTGTGCGTGACTTCCTCAAGCGGATTCCTCGTCGCAGCCTGCGCGGGCTACGAGCCGCGACGTTCGATACGCGCTATCGCCGGTCACGCTTCATCACCGGCTCGGCTGCAGAGGACATGGCCAGAAAGCTGCAAAGGGCGGGTGCAACCCTGATTGTGCCCGCAGAGAGCTTCTTTGTGGCAGGAAGAGAGGGGCCACTGGAAGAGGGAGAGATCGGGCGTGTGCAGCAATGGACACAGGTTCTGCTTGAACAACTTGAGTCCGATATGGTGAGGCGAACGTAACCAGATACCAGCGAGGGGTTCCCCATATTCGGCCTGAGTGGGTCTGCTATTGTGATTCCCCGTGAGAATGTGACCTCGATTTTGATTGCGCTGTGATGTGCAGGCAGTATGCTGCAAGTAACAGATGACAAACACCCATCTGAACGGAAATCGAACGCTTTAAAGAAGCAACAGCTGGTGAAAGAACCAGCAGGAGAAGAGACCATGAAAAATATCACAGCGATTCGCCCCAAGGAGGCGACGCACATCCCCGAACCTCCCATTGCGCGGTTCCTGTTCGCAGACACGCGCATGGCCTGGCTCTGGTTGATTGTCCGGTTGTATGTTGGTTATGAGTGGCTCACTGCCGGGCTGGAGAAGCTGACCGGGCGCGATTTTACCATCGGTGCCAGCTTTGGCAAAGTGGTGAGCAGCCCCTGGGTTTTAGTGCGCATGATGGTGCCGGGCTCAAAGGCTTCATTATGGGCGCTCTGGCTCAGACCTCTGGAGCGCATCCCTCCGTCCAGGGCTGGTTCGCCAGCTTCTTGCAGCACTTCGTGTTGCCCAATGTCCCGGCCTTTGCATATGTCGTGACCTTCGGGGAAGTCTTGGTCGGCCTCGGTCTGATCTTCGGTGTCCTGACCGGCATCGCCGCCTTCTTCGGCGTCTTCATGAACCTGAACTTCCTGCTGGCCGGTGCGGTGAGCATCAACCCGATTATCGGTACGCTGGCCCTGTTCCTGGTACTCGCCTGGCGGGTCGCCGGTTTCTATGGCCTCGATAGCTACATCCTGCCGCTGCTGGGGACGCCCTGGACAGGAACGCTGGCTCACAAGTCTGCTGCCGCGGCGGCACCCGCGTCGCCCAGGGAGCCGATCGCGGCCCGCTAGCGACCACAGGCTTCTGGAGCCGGAAGCAAGGCTTCTCTACTGCCGAAAGTCAGTCTGGTTGCAGGGAGGATGAGTGGTACTGGAGGAGGGAGCGAAGCCGCCCGGAAAGTTTCTTTCCGGACGGCTTCCTTTGCCGTTTGCAGGCAAGGCACTGTGCTGCTGCTCAGCTCCTGGCAGAAAAGAGCAGCACGTTGAAGGCGATGTTGATCAACACCACGGCCAGGCAGACAACGCCGACGCCGATCAGCGCGGCACCCAGCCCTCCCAGCGCCCCCAGTTCGGTGAGGGCAATGGCAATCAGCGGGATCAAAAGCGCCAGCGAGACAATGGCCAGCGCCAGGCTCAGGCCCATCGAGCGGTTGCGCTGGGCGGCGGGCGCGACAGAGCGCACCTGGTAGAGAATCTCTGGCATGATGCGAGGCATCAGGCGTTGGGCCAGCGCCTCAACGAACTGCTCGTTGAAGGGCGGCTCCACTGGCTGACGGGCCTGAGGCGGCGCTGGCATCTCAGGATTCAGCGGTCTGGGTGGAGGTGACGTATATGTTGGCTGTTGCATCATTGCTCATACTCCTTTCGTGTTTCAATATCCGAGGTCAGTGACCTTTTCCACATAGACAGTATAGGCGCTCGCTGTCACCAATGCCTCTCAAAACGGCTCTGCCAGCTAGCAGCCCGGTCACAATCTCCTTTAGCTCATGGACCATCTTGACAGGTGCAATAACGATGTGTTATATAATAATTAGCAAATAGCAATAAATACAGCATGGTCGAGTCTGGCAAACACAGGAAAGGAAGGGAAATCTTATGGAACCTGTTGCTGAATCATCTTCGATGGCTGACCGCCCGGACATGCCCTCTAGCTGGCAGAAAGGCTTGCGTTCCCCCCTCACGTTTGGCCTGGTAGGCTGTGGTGCCTTCGGAGCGCTCCTTCAGCTTCATCCAATAGCCCAGCAGCGTCGCCGCGGGATGCAGGCAAAACCAGAGCGCGGCGAGCAGCAGGTATTGCAGCGGCGTGAGGCGAATATAAAGCGCGGTCAGCGCGATACCGCCGACGATATAATCGAGCTGGTCAAAGGGAAACCAGCTCTTGCCGGGGCGATATCGAGCTGGCGCTTGAAGAAGCTGCGCGCCGCGTCGCCGCCCAGAGCGCCCAGTGAAGCCAGCAGGCCGAGCAGCCAGGGGTTGATCGTCGTGTAGTCGAGACTGATAAAGCTCCTGAGAAGCGGGAACGCAACAAAGAGACCTACCTGGAGGTACACGGTGAGGACACCGACCGCTATGCTGCTGAACAGCCCCCTCACGGTCTTGTGGCTGCCGAAGACCCTCCTGCCGCGAAACGTCATGTATCCGTCAAGCGGGAAATCGAGCGCACGGAGCAGCGGCCATTTTGCGGCGAACACGGGTGTCATACTGGCAAGGCCCGCCGGGAGGAAAAACCAGAGGACAAAGAGTATATCCTTCAGCATCATCGCGTCCCTCCTTTTGGGCCAGTCTCATGTTATGGAGTAGCGGTTGGCTGCACGTAGTGCGGCACCGGGACTTGCTCAGCAGGATTGGCGTTGGCTCCCAGAATCTGTACCGGATGGTAGAACAGGTTCATGGGGATCTGCGTCAGCAGCCATTTGTTGAAATCCGTCTGTTCCTGGATGAGTTGGCCTCGCGCATACTCGATGCGGTTGAAAGAGCCTTCCGTCTGCACCAGCACCGAATGCGAGTTGCTTCCTACTCCGTAATCGGGATAGTTCTCGACGAAAACCCGGATGCCTGCGGTCATCTGTTTTGCCGCCGAGAGTGCGGCGTTGGGGTCCGTTGTTCCCTGGCTGGCCTTGATCGTCTCAACATTGCTGCGAGCCTGAGCGATTTTCGTAATGGCGTCATTCTGGGAGGCGATGGTCGCGTTGAGCAGGGCGGCATCTTGCTGCAGCAGTTGTGACGCTCGATCAACTTCATTCCACACATTGCCGACCTTTCCCTGGATGTCGTATTGCCGCTGCTGAATGGCAATGTTTTCAGCGATACAGACTATGCCAGCCAGGACGACGAGGATCAAGACAACTGCCGGGATGATTTTAGCGCGGGTCCAGAACCGCTTCGGCTGTCCGGCCTGTGTTTCCCTGACCCGGTACGGCATCTCGTCAAAAGCGCGATCGTCAACGCTCGACCTTTCGCTGTCCAGCGGCCCACGGTCAGATGTTGGGAATCCTTCTCTGTTGAACATCTCCTTCACCTTCCTTTTCCTTTAGACATCGCCGCCCGACGAGGGGGAATGGCCCCCGCCGCCCCACGAGCCTGAGCCACCGCCTGAGAGAGAACCTCTTCTTGTCCCTCTGCTGACGATGATAAGCAGCACGAGAAAGCGTCCCAGCAGGCGCAAGGCGGTGGCGAAGAAATTCTCCCGCCGCCGTGCCGCGACGATTGCACTGACCAGCAGCCAGATAAAAATCGCGACACCCACGAGGAAGATGATGCCTACCGTCTTCACACTGTCCGCTGGATTGCCAGTGGGACTGGTTGCGGAGGATGACCCCGGATGTTGCGTTTGCCATTCCCTTGCCACGTTGGGGTCTCGTTCCGCCTGGGAAACTCTG
>DASTKE010000033.1:0-2892 GCA_035716105.1 Ktedonobacteraceae bacterium
TGCTTCCCGCCATCAACCATTATCTTCACAATCACTCGATATGCCAGCGTCCATAAAAGAGAAGGCGAGAATGTAAACAAATATATAAATATTTCCCGCTTCTCTTATGTGCTACCTCGCAACCGGCTGCGATGGGAAAAATTTATGTGTTTGTTTACGCTGCCATCTCATCTGTTTACGGATTTTTTATAGCCTGTTCTGGTATACTCTATATGTCAGTATAGCTATCTTGTCCGAAGTGATGTTTGGAAGGAGCAATGAGGAATCATTGCTCGTTTCCTATGAGAGGATATGGGTATGGCACAGGTTCAGCTCAAAGATTTCAAGATGTCCTATGTCGAGCAGGGAAGCGGCATTGAGCCAATCGTCTTCATTCATGGTTTTATTAGCACGCGTGTCTGGTGGCAGCCAGCACTCGAACGATTGCCTGAGAGCTTCCGGGCTTACGCGGTTGACCTGCGAGCCTGTGGTGAGTCGGAGTATTGTGAGACAGGCCACACGCTGACGCAATATGCTCAGGATCTCCACGAATTTGTAGAGCAGATTGGCTTGCAGCAATTCACCCTCGTCGGCCACTCAATGGGTGGTGGCGTAGCGATGCAATACGCGCTCAATCACCCGGACAGGCTCAAGGCACTGGTACTGGTAGACCCGTTGGCAGCCTACGGTACGCGCATTGCTCCCGAAATCACAGCCTGGATTAACGCTCAACAGGGCAATTCCGAGGGTATCCGTCAAATTGTTCTTGGCGCGTTCGCCTCGCCTCCAACTGGAGCATATCTGGAGAAACTGGTGGAGGATGGGGTGCGCTGGGATAAGCCCATCTACCTGGGGACAATGGATGATATGGCTCGCTTCGCTATTTCAGACCGGCTTCCAGAGATCAACGTTCCCACTCTGGTGACGTGGGGCGACAAAGATACCGTCATTCCATTTGCGGCCATCGTGGATATCTTCACCAGAATTCCTGGGTGCGGGCTTGAGGTCTGGCACGGCGTCGGTCACTCCGGGCCAATTGAGATTCCGGAGCGGTTCGTAGAGCTACTTGCCCGTTTCATTGGTGAAGTCAAGCTGGCTACTATTGCGAGGCCATGATTCCTGAGCAGGAGAGGACGTAAGCAAAGAGCAGGTGGAAAAGGAGCATACCGATGGGTTGTCTTGATATCCCCAATGAGACTATCTTCACGATGGAGATGACCCCGATCATTGCTGGGGGCGAACGTCAATGGGCTGACGGCGGCTGAGATGCCCGATGTGCTTCCACGCACGTTACTCTCGCTGATGCGTGACACGGGCATTCCAAACGGCCTGGCTGCGCTGGGCTATGGCGAGGCAGATGTGTCAGCCTTGATTGATGGCACCCTCAAGCAGCAGCGCCTGCTGGTCAACTGCCCACGCGATGTTGGTGCTGAAGAACTCCACCAGATCATCCAGAACAGTTTTGAATACTGGTAGGACTGCACCGGCCATTTACATCTCAATCAGCGTCCGGCGAATGCCTGCCAGGGCGGTTTCGATATCGTCGGGGCTGATGCCGTAGTGGGTGACGGCGCGAATTCTGCCTTCGCCTATGCCGCCCATCAGCACGCCATGCTGCTGCGCTCGCTCCAGGAAATGCTGGATGCCGGCATCATCGAGCAATTGCTGCTGCGCGTCGCGTACCGAGAAGACGACCATATTGGTCACGACGCGGTCGGCATCAACATCGAGCTGGGGAAAATCGGCCAGTCCCTGGGCAAGCTGCTTGCTGGTCTCGTGATCTTCGGCCAGCCGGTCGACCATCTGCTCAAGTGCGACGATGCCTGCTGCGGCGAGAATGCCTGCCTGTCGCATACCACCGCCCAGCAGCTTGCGCATCCGGTGCGCCCGGTAGATAAATTGCTTGCTGCCCACCAGCATCGAGCCGACGGGTGCGCTTAAGCCTTTCGAGAGGCAGAACATTACTGAGTCTACGCTGCTCACCAGTGCTGCCGGTGGCACACCCAGCGCGATGGCGGCGTTGAAGACGCGAGCGCCATCCATATGAATAGCCATACCATGCTCGTGCGCGAGATTGCTCAGCGTTTCGACCTGCTCCACGTTCAGCACGGTGCCGCCGCAGCGGTTGTGCGTGTTCTCGATACACAGCAGCACGGTCGGGGCCGTATGCTCATCGCTGCCGTCGTTGATGGCAACCTTGATGCGCCGCAGGTCAAGCATACCATTTGCGTCGGTTGGCACAACCTGCATGGGTGAGCCGCCGAGCGTCGAAGCTCCGCCGACCTCGTAGTGGTAAATATGTGATTGATCGCCAACGATGACCGACTCGCCGCGCCCGGCATGGGCCAGTACGGCGGCAACATTGCCCATCGTACCGGTTGGCACAAAGAGGGCCGCTTCCTTGCCCAGCCGTTCCGCCGCCATTTCTTGCAAGCGGTTGATGGTCGGGTCTTCACCATATACGTCGTCGCCCACTTCGGCAGAGTACATCGCCTCGCGCATTGCTGGCGACGGGAGGGTAACGGTATCGCTGCGCAAATCTACAACCATGAATGGAACTCCTTCATAGGGATAGGAAAACGGGTGTCAGGAGAGCAAAAATCCCTCTCCCAGTGTATCACGTGGGTCGAGAATCCAGGTATTGCGTCCGACAATATGCGCGCTGCCGCTCACTTCCGGTACAACGGCAGCATACGATCCGACCTGTGTTCTGCTGGCGACTCGTCCATGAAAGGCGCTGGCGGCTCCCAGAATGCTTTCAATCACGAGCTGCTGGCTCTCTGCAAGCTCGCCTTTCGCCGCGTGCAGGGCCACGCGAGCGGAGACACCCGTGCCGGTGGGAGAGCGATCGACCTCGGCGTCGGCGAAGACGCAGACATTGCGGCTGGAGTGCTCCGGGTTTTCCGGTGGCCC
>DASTKE010000034.1:0-5442 GCA_035716105.1 Ktedonobacteraceae bacterium
ATGGCCCTACTATACTCGCAGCAGCTCGGTGAGCGAGTATAGTAGGGCCATCCCCTTGCGGGTCGCCTGATGAAGACTTCTATTGTCTCTTCGTATGACGCTTCACTACTGCTGTGTGCTCAGCGGTTCATAGAGGTCAACCAGATTGCCTTCGGGGTCTTCGATGTAGGCGGAGCGGATGCCCCAATCGGAATAGTTGGTCGGGTCGGTGATGAACTGCACGCGCTGGCGACGAAGTGTGTTGCAGAACTCGTCAAGCTGGTCGACGCGGAACTCGATCACGGAACGATGCCCGTTCACCTCGCTGGCCTGTACCAGGGGAATGGTCTGCTCCATGCTGGTGCGATTGAAAAGCGAGAGTTTGACGTTCTCGCTGGCCTTCAGTTCAGCATAGCTGCCCCATTCGCCCAGTACTTGCAGGCCCATTGTATCCCGATAGAACTTGAGCATTACCTGCATGTCCTGTACGAACAGCGATATATGTGTGAGAGTCATACTCATATGGTATCCTCCTTGTAAATAGTCAAGCGTATGGCTTGCAACAACAGGAATCTGTATGCGGCAAGTGAAAGCATCTGTTACACTTGCTGGCAACTCTCTCCTATCACGGGCGAACAGGAGTCAAGCGTTTCACCTGTTCACGAGGCCGCGCAGTTGGACGAATGCCTCTTCCCATGCCCGTATGTGCCATTGCCGCGCCAGTTCCCATTCCCACGTGCTATGCCAGCCGGAATGAATCAGGTGAATATCGGTGCTGGCGGTGAAAAGCTCGTCGCTGGGGACAAAGCAGACCACTACGTGCGTGAGCGGGTCAGCAGTGTTCATGACATGGCTGAACTGCGGTGGCCCTTTCCATTCAAAGGCCAGCAACTGCTCTGGCTCGATGGCCGTCACCTTGCAACCGAGCGTACTGGCCTGCTCCCGCTCGTTGGGGTTCCAGAACAACTCGTACTTGCCGCCACCCTCCGGCTCGACCTCCGCCAGCGTCGCAAGCCACGATTGAAGACACTCGTTAACCGTAAACATTTCAAAAGCCCGCTGCGCACCGCAGTGCAGTCTCACCGTTTGATGAATGATCTTGTCCATGTTGTATTCTCCACTCCTGAGCGCCTGCTATTGCTTTGTTGTTGGCTTATGTCCCAGGATATATACTGAGCAAAATAGAACTTCTAAAGAGGCTATTCTTTTTCAGCGTCTCAAAAGAGGAAGTCGGCGAGTGATCTTAAAAGACAGTTTGCCCGTATTTTCAGTGATGATTCGCCAATTAAGGAGAAGAGGAGTAGCAAACATGGCAACAAATGATTATCATTTCATTACCCGCTGGCGGGTGAAAAGCACCATAAAAGAGGTCGCTGACATTCTGAGCGATGCCGCGGACCTCGTGCGCTGGTGGCCCTCGGTGTATCTGGATGTGATTGTGCTGGAACCGGGCGATGAGAAAGGTCTGGGAAAAGTGGTTAGCCTGTATACCAAAGGCTGGCTGCCCTACACGCTGCGCTGGGATTTCCGTGTGACTGACGTGCGCCAGGATGGCTATACACTGGTTGCTACAGGTGATTTTGAGGGCCGGGGCATCTGGACATTTGAGCAGGATGGCCCATGGGTCAATGTGATCTATGATTGGAAGATCAGCGCGGAAAAGCCCCTGTTGCGCTATTTCTCGTTCATTATGAAGCCCATCTTCGAGGCCAATCACCGCTGGGCGATGGCAAAAGGTGAAGAGAGCCTGAAGCTGGAACTGGCGCGTCGTGCCGCGAAGCCAGAAGAGCGCGCCAATCTTCCAGCTCCGCCGCCAGCAACGACAGCCTCTCCCATTCCCCTGCTGGTGGCAACCACAGCCGCCCTGCTGGCTGTTGGCGGGCTGTCCTACCTGGCAGTGAAGTCGTTCACGAGGGTATGATAATGCTGGATTAGCGCAGCCCCATGTGCTTGGAGAGGAGAAAGGCGCTGAAATCGGCAACGCTGTCAACGTCGCCCTCTTCAAGCAGATTGACAATCTGCTTGACCACCATGCGGCGTGGCTGGCCGGATGTCGCAGGCAGCGTGAAGCCAATGGCGTGCGTCGACTGCGGCATCCGCTCCTGGCGAATCTCGTCGGCGAAGAGTTCGAGCAGTTCGGCAATATCCATGTCCAGTGCCTGCGCCAGGCTCTCCAACACCTTCGCGGAAGGATACTTCTGTCCTCGTTCGATCTCCCCGACGTAAATCTCGGATAGCCCCGCCTTGTCGCCCAGCTCCTTTATTGTGAAGTGGCGATCCTGCCGTTCACGCCGCACCACCCGCCCAATAGTTTCCTGTAAATCTGCCATACTTATATTTCTCCCAATCTGTATTGGTTTGATCTATGCTCATAGCATAGGCGCGAAAAGACATGCTGTCAGCATAGTTTTTCTCTATTAATATACGCTATAAGCGTGGTATAGTTCAAGACACAAGGTTGGTATTCGTATACAGGTTTTTCCTGAAGGAGGATAAATGTGTTTATGGCAAGACCATTTCAGCGTTTTATGAGCGGGCAACCGGATGTGCAGCCGTCATTACATATGCCAATGGTGTATGAAAGCGTGCCGGTTGAACAGCCCACATGGGATTATCAGGTGCTCTCAGTGGATGCAAAAGAAGAGGGTTTGCTGACAGTGGAGCGCCTGAACGAACTGGGCAAAGAGGGTTGGCTGCTGATTGGGATGCTCGATCAGGGAGCGACCGGGCGCAGTTCACAGGTGCATTACTACTTTGTGCGACAACATCTTTCATAGTTCAGAATACGAGGTGAGGTTATGGCTAGCAGTTTAGTTGTGCCAACGGTGATTGAGACAACGGGGCGTGGCGAACGCGCCTACGACATTTTCTCGCGCCTGCTGCGGGAGAACATTATCATGGTCAATGGGATGGTTGAGGATAGCATGGCAAGCCTGATCGTGGCGCAGTTGCTCTTCCTCGATGCCCAGGATAGCGACCGTGAGATCAACATGTACATCAACTCTCCCGGTGGGCAGGTGACGGCGGGATTGGCGATTTACGATACAATGCGCATTCTCAGGCGTCCTGTGGCTACGACCTGTGTGGGGTTGGCGGCCAGCTTCGGCACTATCCTGCTGATGGCTGGCGACCGGGGCCGCAGGCGCTCGCTGCCGCACGCACGCATTCACATGCATCAGCCGCTCCAGGGTGGCATCAGCGGACAGGCGACGGATATCGATATCGCCGCTCGCGAAATCCTGCATACCCGTGAGGTGTTGAATGATATCATCCATCACCATACCGGGCAATCGTTGGAGCGCATCAAGAAGGACACGGAGCGCGACTTCTATATGAGCGCACAGGAAGCGCTTGAGTACGGCATCGTCGACGAAGTGCTGCCCCTGGCAGAAAAATAGGTAGTCATCAGGCTCTGAGTGGCTCGATCTTCACATAGTCCAGTTCGAGCCATTCAGGGCTGGTAGCCACCGTGCCAAAACGAAGCTTCCCCTTTGGCGTGGCGACGGCGTACTGGTTATCGAGCCAGGCGACGAAGCCGAGTGGCCGCGTTGGAGGATGGGGGACGCGCAGGACGAGCGCCTCATCGACATGAAAGGTGGCCTCTCCGGCGTGCCATTCTAGCCGGTAGGTGTGCCACGTTGTCATATCGACGTGTAGGAGCGCCTCGTGCGCGCCACTGAGGCGCTGCATCCAGCGTTCAGCCGGGCGTACATTGCCGGTGACACGCGCCCAGGTGGCAGAAAGCGCCATAGGCAGCGTGGCCGCTACCGACTCAGCCCGCATACTATGCACGACCTGCGCCTTCCATCCCCAGCCGGGAACGCCAGGGATAAGCGCCATATTTGAAGGGGGCGAGGCATAGAAAAACCAGATCGATTCTGGCAGCATCAATAGATCCCCGCGCACAGAGAAGGGATAGTTCCAGAAGCCGAAGCCTGCTGTTCCACGTAAAATGTCCGTTGTCTCACTTCTGTTGCTTGTGCTGTTCGCCGTTGCCGCCGGACGTGATGAGCGCGCCCGCACTTCCATGCGTAGTGGAGGACGCCAGGGGAAGGCCGTACGCGGCAGATGATCGTAATCATCAATCTGGGCATCGGCGTAGGTGCCTTGCTGTACCGCTGGCAGATTCATACGCAGCTTCTCGTTGACGATGCCAAGCGTTGCAGGCCCCAGCAAGGTTTGTGTCCAGTACTTGCCTATCCCCTGAGTAAAATCGTCAAACATAAGCGGCATACATCCCATCTATCCCGGTTATTCGCCTGCTGTCCAATGCAAAAGCTCTTCCTCTAGTTCGAGCCACACCAATTGTTCCGCCTGGAGATTGTTGATGGGGCGCTGCTTTTGTGCCGCCTGAATCATGCTGTTGGCAACGCGCTGGCGAAAATTGGCGAAATAGGGCCGTTGTATTTTATGAGGTGGCATAATGTGTAGTTCGATATCCTGTGGATCGTAGAAATCTTCTGGCTCGAAGGCAAGGGCGATCAAGTCGGTATAGCATTGAATGAGGGATAGCCGGCTGGGAGAAAGAAAATAATTGACCTGTGTGCTGGAAACCAGCAGGCAGCCCGCGACGCGACCGGCATACAGAATGGGATATGCGATGGCGCTTTTTTCGTGCTCTCCGGGACTGGTTGGTATGAAGATACTTTCCTCGCTGATATTTTGATTGGCGCTTGGGCGACACAACGAGACTGTGTATCCCGCCAGCGATTCCGCCGCCAGGAACAATGCCTGCTGTTCAAGATCGCCAGCCCACGGCGATGTGCCAACACCGACGCTCTCACGGAGACTGCGCACTTTATCGCTGCCCGATGATGGCGGCATACAGCGCACGATAGTGATGGCCATGCCCAAACGATCTGGATCAAGCTGGCTGATGGCCTGTCGGAGAATCAGCGTGCCAATAGACCAGAAGTGCATACTTTCCACAGTGGAGGCGCGAGCATTAAAGACACTGATATAGAATGACGCGGGTACTTCCTTCTCTGATTCATCGCCTTTGGCATTGATCAGGTCCTCAAAGCCATCTTCAGAGCGCAGGAGATCAAGAAATTCGTCGCGGTAATGCGGTACAACGTTCAGCAGATGCCGCATATTATGTACGCGGGGATTCACGTCTTCATGCGCCCAGCGGCTCAGTGTGACATGACTGATTCCCAGTTCTCCAGCGATGCGCTGTTTTTCATGTGTATCACTAATAATCCTGGCTAATAATTCCCGCCAGGTCTTCAATTCCGGCATACAGTCCCCTACCACTCAAATAGCTACACAAACATTGTTGACTCATGATAGCAGCAAATTCCCGCAACCGTCAACTCAGCGATAAGAAGAGGCGTGAAAAATAACGTTTTCTTTATGTGTTTTTAATGCCGGGTCTACGTCGTTGAGGGGATATCGTAGGGGCGATGCCTGGTGCTCGCCCGCGTCCTTAAGGGCCAGCGCGGGCGAGCACCAGGCATCGCC
>DASTKE010000035.1:0-2107 GCA_035716105.1 Ktedonobacteraceae bacterium
ACCCGCGCTCAGGTGGCGATCAAAGCCCATCTGCCCTGTCGCGCAGAAGGTGCAGCCGAAGGCACAGCCCGCCTGCGAGGAGACGCAGACGGTGGCACGGGCGCTGCTCTCGCCCAGTGGTGGATAGAGCATCAAGACCGATTCGATCAGCTTCCCGTCGGCCAGTTCCAGCAAAATTTTGCGCGTGCGGTCATCCTTTGAATGCAATTCGCTGCGTACCACCACCGGGCCGATGCTGGCTTCCGTGGCTAAGCGTTCGCGCAAATTGGTTGGCAGATTGGTCATCTCAGAGAAATCGGTAACAAGATGGCGGTAGAGCCAGTTATAGATCTGTTTCGCTCGAAAAGGTGCCTCTCCACGCTCTCCCAGCCACGCCTGCAACTGCGGCAGCGAAAGCGAGAGCAGGTCTGTTTTCTGTTGTATGGTTGTCTCAGATTTTTTTGATAGTATCGTCATGGTGTCTTCATTATAGCATAGGTGATACGTATACTTAACTGTACCCGTGTTCTTAATTGGGGTTATTGTACTGTTCTGGCTCGCAAGCGAGCCGTTTTGGGTGGTTTGAGATGCGAGGGACGGGCTTCGCCCGTCCCTCGCATCTCAAACCACCGGTGAGCGCCACAGGCGCGAACGTTCATCTTGTAGGAGAACATCCGGGCAAGGGCTGTGTATTCCTACGGACGAGCATAGTGCTTGTGTCTGTGCAACTTCCATGCTACACTAACCGTAACTTGTGTGATTGTGCTTTATGATGGATAAAAAACCAGAAGTATACAAAACTGAACGAAGATTAGAGGGGCTGAACGAAGTCCCCGGCGCGTTTGTGCCTGAGCATGAGCCAGAGACGGAACCTATTGCTGCCAGACCCACAACTTCTACCCTGTCCAGCAAAGTTTCGTACCGGCAACTGCTGAGGAATCGCCCGTTTTTGCTCCTGTGGCTGGCGCAGTTGATTTCACAGACTGGCTTCAACGCGGCCAACTACGGCGTCATCGCGCTTGTGACCGAGATTACGGGTTCGACGACGCAGGTTGGTATCGCCATTATTTCATTTACGCTGCCTGCTATCCCCTTCAGCGTCCTGGCGGGCGTGTATGTCGATATGCTTAACAAGCGGCTCGTGATGTGGGTCAGCAACGCCTTACGCGCCGTAGCCATGTTCTTGATCGTGCTCGGCCTGCTCTGGAATCCGCATACCGCCAACACACTCTATATCCTGTCCTTCATTACGTCACTTATTGCCCAGTTCTTCACGCCTGCCGAAGCCTCGGCTATTCCTTTGCTGGTCGGAGAAGAACGCATTGTACCGGCGATCTCGCTGTTCAATATCACGTTGACGCTGTCGCAGGTGGTCGGCTTCCTGCTGCTGGGCCAGCTTGTAGCCATACTGATTCCGTCCTTTTCCCTTCCGTTGGGCTTCACGACGCTGCATGTAGAGCCATTGTACATGCTCTTCCTGATTGTGGGCATCGCCTACCTGGTCTGTACCTTTCTCATTCTCGGCATTCCCGAAAAGCTGTTGCAAGGCGGCGAAGACAACACACACAAACCGCCGCTCAAACTCAAACAGATGTGGGATACCGTTGTGCATGACGTGAAGGAAAGCTCCATCTTCGTCTATCGAGACCGCAATCTCTTCCTGGCGCTGTTCCAGGTGACGTTCGTCAGCGTTATTCTGCTGGTGATTGGAGAGCTGGCAGGCCCATTTGTGAAGAATGTCCTGCATCTGCCGGTTGAGAACCTGCCCATCGTCTTCGCCCCTGCCGGTGTCGGCCTCATTCTGACCGCCCTGCTCATGCCGCGCATCACTCGCAAGTTTGGCAAGCGTCGTGTGATGCGGGTCGGCAGCATTGCTACGGCTGTGGGTTTCATCCTGTTGCCGCTCGGCCAGGTCATCTTTTCACAAATTCCCATTCTCATCCACTGGGAGCTTGTATTTGTGGCTTGCATGACCTTTATCATAGGGGCCGCGCTCGACCTGGTGAACATCCCGGCGCAGACAGTCTTGCAGGAGCATACCTCGGAAGACGTGCGTGGCCGTGTCTTCTCCTTCCAATCCATGCTCTACAACGCCGGTTCGATCCCCGTCATCCTCTTTGCCGGTGTC
>DASTKE010000036.1:0-4136 GCA_035716105.1 Ktedonobacteraceae bacterium
GAGGCGTTCGAGGGCGGGGCCGGAGAAGATGCCGTGCGAGACGCAGCAGTAGACATCGCGTGCGCCGCGCTCCTTGACGACGCGCACGGCCTGCGTGATGGAACCCGCCGTGTCGATCTCTTCGTCGACGATCAGCGCGTGCCGCCCCTCAACGCTGCCGATGACGTTCTTGGCCTCGGTCATGCCGTTGTTGCCCAGGCGGCGCTTCTCGACGATAGCGAGCGGGGCGTTGAGCCGGTCGGCCAGTTTACGAGCCTTCTTGGCAAAGCCTTCATCGGCAGAGACGACGGTAAAGTCGTCCAGTTCCTTCTCGACGAAGTAGCGCGCCTGGAGGATCTGCGCGGTCAGCTCATCGACGGGGATGTTGAAGAAGCCCTGTATCTGGCCCGCGTGCATGTCCATCGTCAGGACGCGATGCGCGCCCGCGACGGTGATGCAATCGGCGATCAGACGAGCGGTGATAGGGACGCGAGGCTGGTCTTTCTTGTCGGTGCGCCCATAGGCATAATAAGGAATCACGGCAGTGATGCGATTGGCGGAGGCGCGTTTAAACGCATCGATCATAATCAGCAATTCCATAATCGAGCGATTGACCGGAGAACTGAAGGGTTGCACGATAAAGACATCTTTTCCACGCACATTTTCATTGATTTTCACAAAGATATTTTCATTGCTAAATTGAAAGACATCGGCACTGCCCAGCGGAATACCAAGATTGCGGCAGATAGCGACGGCAAGCTGGGGATTCGCATTCCCCGTAAAGACACATAAATCTTCCATGTGTACCTCCTGATCTTCGAGTATATCATATCCATTAGACCCGCGCAAAAATCACGCTCGATAAACAGGCACCCTACATGTTTGACGAAGCGCTTCGCTCCATCGTTAAACACATATGCCTTCCTCAACGGTCAGCATATCCTGTAGCTCGTTCCAGGCATAGGCGAGAGGAGCCTGACCATAGCCAGTCTCGCCGGGACGCACCTTAATAACAGTATCGCCAGGAACCGGTTCCCACGTGAGCAGTCCTACGGGCCGGATCAGCCCATGTTCCTCGGCATAGGTCAGAAAGCTTGCCACCCGCCGGCGCGCCTGCCTGCGATGCAGCAGCTGCTTATCGACGTGCCGTCCAGCCTGAGCCAGCAGAGAAGCCTGCTGGAAGACATGCTCAACCACTTCTTCTAAAGTAAACGCCGAATGTGTGCGTTTGGCCACGACCAGAAAGCCGCTGCCAAGCTGTGTGCAGGTGAAGCGAGCGCTCTGCTTCCATGCCTCATGCAGGTGCGCGTCCAGTTCGTGCGTGGGCAGCGTTGAGGGGAGCGAGATGGGTGGAGCGACATCGATAAAGATAGCAGGTCGTCCCATTGTCATGAAATCGTACATGATAAAAATGGGGAGAATGCTCATACCGGAAGGCACGAGGCGCAGCAGGCGATGCAGACCGGAAGTAACAGGGCTGAGCGTGCCGGTTGGCGAAAGCTGTCCCTCGGGTGAGGTAAACAACGAGTGCTCACCACTCAGCAATGTACCCAGGTCAGCCAGTTCTTGTTTGACGCGCTGCATCAGGTGCCGTTTGCTACGCTGCCGCACCGATGGCAGCAAGATTTCTTCGCTATAAAAGGGGAGAAGCGCCTGGTGGTAGCGCCAGACGAGCAGGCGCGAGAGCCGCTGGGCGGCAAGTTCCTGGAACGATACCCTGGCTGTGCTGGCGGCTTCGTGAATAAAGGTCGGCGTAAAGACCTCCTCTGCCTGCACATCGCCCTCGATGCGTAACAGTTCGCGCACCCATTCCGATGCCGAACGTAGCGATAGTTGCTCGATGGGGTGCGCGCCAAGCCAGCGCAACAATGGGCCAACCGAGATCGGATAGAGGAGGCGCGAGAGCCAGCGCGGACGGGGCACCATGCGAGCAAGATAGCCTCTTTCAAAGGCATCGGCGCGGATCGCGAAGTGGACGCCGCCAGCGAGCGCTCTCCTGCCGCGATGGAAGAAGATGGGCGGAATCGCAACGATAGCATCAAGGTCGCGTTTGTGCGAGATAGCCAGGTAGGTGTGCGGCGTTCCAGGATCGTGTTCCAGGCCATGAACCTCAATACGATAGAAAATCCGGGTAGCAACCACGAAGAGTGCGGCGATAAAAGAGCGAACCAGAAATTGAAGGTGCCTCATAAGCTTCCCTGCCTCATCATACAAGGACTGACCTATTCCAGGCTCCCTACGGAAGTCTTATCCTATTATATTGCATTTTCCGGGAAAAAGAAAAACAGTGCCTGCCTGTAGGCTGAGCCTACAGGCAGGCACTGTTTTTCTTTTTCCCGGAAAACCTACGCTTCTTCTAGCGCCTGCTGCATAAATTCGCGCAGAGCGGGGGCGAGATCGGGGCGCTTGAGCGCGTAGGAGATGGAGGAGGTCAGCAAGCCAAGCGGCGTGCCGGTGTCGTAGCGGATGCCGTTGAAGCGGATGCCATAGCAGCGCCCGGCCTCGGCCTGCTTCTCGATGGCGTCGGTGATCTGAATCTCACCGCCTTTGCCGGGCCGCGTCTTTTCAAGTAGCGCGAAAATATCCGGCGTCAGGATGTAGCGACCGGCCACCGCGAGATCAGAAGGAGCTTCTTCCAGCGCGGGCTTTTCGACCAGATGCTTGACCTTCACCACGTTCGCGTCGATATCTTCTACAGCGACGATGCCGAGAGATGGAATTTGCTCAGGCGTGGCCTGGAACAGGGAGAGTACAGAGCCACCATAGCGCTCATGCACCTCCATCATGAATGGCAGGCAAGGCGTTTTGGGAGCCACCAGGTCGTCGCCGAGCATGACGATAAACGGCTCATCGCCCACCAGCTCGCGTGCGCACAACACGGCGTGGCCGAGGCCGAGCGGCTCCGGCTGGTAGACAGAGGTGTAGGTCGCCATCGTCTGCACGCGGCGCAATTCCTCCAACTCTTTGCGCTTGCCCTTGCGCTCCAACACCTCCTCCAATTCAGGAAAAGGCTTGAAGTGATCGACGATGCTCTCCTTGTGCTGGCTGATAACAAAAATAATCTCCTCCACGCCAGCGGCAACCGCCTCTTCCACAATATATTGCAACGTCGGTTTGTCGACGAGCGGCAGCATTTCCTTCGGAATCACCTTACTGGCCGGTAAAATCCTCGTGCCGAGGCCGGCCACTGGCAATACAGCTTTGCGAATCTTCATACATACTCCTCACACACCGTTTCACACAACGGCACTCTTGATTTCCTTCCGTATTGTAGGGGAAATGCGCGAGGCGGTCAACCTGAACTTCTCTCTGCTAAGAGGAAGTCCATACAAGCACAGGCAATGGGCTGGTGAAGCCAGCCCATTGCCTGTGCTTGCATACCTGTTCCCTTATACAACAAACACTCCAGGATTCAATATCCCTGCCGGGTCCCACCTGGCTTTCAGCCCCTGCATCACGTCCAGCGCTTGCGGACGATAGCCCCATTGATCGATTGCGCCTTGCAACAGCGTTGGCACGTTCATCGCTATGGCGTAGCCTTCGGCTGCTAGAGCAGGCTGGCGCAGCGCTTCCAGCCACGCCCTGGCCTCTTCCGCATTGTCCACCATCTTAACGGCGTAGGTCAGGCCGTTGGCGATGTCCGCGAGGAAGGTACCTCCATGCAAGAGATGGGACTGATCCTGTATGTAAGCGGGTAGGTCTCGAATGGGAACGCCTATGCGAGCTTGCAAGGCTTGCCGGGGAGCGCCGCGCAGGAGATCGGCCCAGAGGTCATTGCCCGTTGGGGTCTCGACTGCGAGCGGTGGGGGAGCGCCTGCTGTGTGTAAGAGTTGGCGCACAGTGTCCAATTCGGCTTCGACATCTTCGGGAAGACCTTCGGCAGTGTAGGACAGCAGATAGGGAGACGGGGGCAGTCCCGGCACATCCGGCATGGTATCGCCCTTGAAGAGCACAATGGCGGAGGTAACGAGGGCCAGGGGCAACATTTGCCGCGCCCAGATCAGCCCATGCCGCAAATCATCGGCGGGAATGAGCAGCGTGTGCCGGGCGCGGGGCAGCGGTGTGATCTTGAGCGTGATATCGGTCAGCAGCCCCAGGGTGCCGTATGAACCGGCAAAGACTTTGGGCAGGTCGAAGCCAGCCACATTTTTGACGAT
>DASTKE010000037.1:0-6943 GCA_035716105.1 Ktedonobacteraceae bacterium
GTATCGAGCGTCGCACGGCGTATACGATACGCCTGCCGCGCTCCTTTGTGGGGGAGGGTGATTGCTTCTAACACACCATTTTTAATCCAGCGCCGCACCGTAGTGTCATCTACACGCAGTGTCTGGGCAACTTCGCGAACAGTGAGCAGATCCGCTTCGTCGTTTACCACGTGGTCCTCTTTCTGGTTTTGTACTAAGATAACGCAGAGTGCTGTTTTGATGGAAACTGAGTGGGGTTGTTTCCATACACTCTATTTGACTATAACGACGAACGTTCCCTTTTTTAGTAACTCATTAAATACGCCTCATTTTTTCAATGCAATATCCTTTAGAACATGTCATTCATGTTCTATCAAAAAATGATTTTTTATCAAAAAAATTGGAATTGCTGTTTATGCTTCAGTTAGCCGCCAATCATCGACATGCTGCGGTTTGCACGTTTGAAGCGCTTGTCTCCGATGTAATGCTTCAGTTCTTTGTGCCAGACAGCATTGCGAAGCACTTGTGCCAGATCTTCGTCTGTGGCGTCAGAGCGCAGCACGGAGCGCAGGTCGGTCTCTTCTGTGGCAAACAGGCAGGTGCGTAGTTGTCCATCGGCGGTCAAACGGATGCGATCACATTGGGCGCAAAACGGCTCACTGACGGGGTTGATGAAACCAACTTCGCCGACGCCATCGGAGAAGGTGTAGCGGCGTGCCGTTTCGGAGGGATCACCGGTGGTGATGGGGACAAGAGGACCATACTCGGCCTCGATGAGGGCTTTAATATCGCCGCCAGAGAGGATATCTTCTTTGCGCCAGATCTGGTCGGCGTCGAGCGGCATAAATTCGATCCAGCGCATCACGTAGGCTTTGCGCCGCGCCAGTTGCACGAAATCAAGCACTTCATCCTCGCTATAGCCGCGAATAGCCACCGCGTTGATCTTGATAGGATGGATGGATGGATATTTTTCCAGTTCCTCCAGCCCTTCCAGCACGCGCTGGAGCTGATCGCGCCGTGTCAACCGGGCGAATTTCTCGCGTACCAGCGAATCGAGGCTAACATTGATGCGCGTCAATCCAGCGTCTGCCAGCGCGCTTGCCTGCTGTTTGAGCAGGATGCCATTGGTTGTCAGGCTGAGGCTGCGCAGACCCTCGATTTTGCGTAGCTGGCGCACAAGATCGGGAACGTCTCGTCGTACTAACGGCTCTCCACCCGTCAGGCGAATCTGCTCAATACCGATAGCGACAGAGACGCGGGTGATGCGCTCGATCTCTTCGTAGGAGAGAATCTCCGCCTTTTTGAGCCAGGGCAGACCCTCGGCTGGCATACAATAGGTGCAGCGAAAATTGCACTTATCAGTGATGGAGATGCGCATACTTTTGATGCGACGACCGTAGCTGTCAACGAGCGGTTCCATGTGCATTGCCTCTTCTCAGGTGCTAAATGACAAACAAATATGCCTCTCAATAACTATACCACATTTTCGCCTACTCTGTGATGGAGTATTCAATGTTTTGGTATAGTTAGACCCGCCTTGCTATATTCATCTGAATTGCGGTATAATTATTGTTGACCATCGGCCCAGTATAAATTCGAGAGACGAACAGGTGTTATTTGAGTTGAGGAATGTATATGCCAAAAGTTGTTGATGACCAGACGCGAGAAGCCACGCGCCAGCGTATTATACACGAGGCGGCCAGCGAGTTTGCGCGCCTGGGGTTTGAGCAGGCGAATATCAATACCATCGCGGAACAGGCCGGTATTGGGAAAGGGACGATCTACCTGTATTTTGAGAACAAGCGCGAACTCTTTCTGGCTATGCTGCGACAGATTGCGCAGGCGCAACTGGCCTCGATTCGTGCTGCTGTCGCTGCCGAAGGCAGTTTGCGTGAGCGATTGGAGCGGCTCTTTCTGGCGTTTGCGCAACTGGCGCACGAGGAGAGCGACAGCTTTAACGTCTATATGAGCGCGCTCTATGGCGTCAATCGCTTGTTCAAGACGGAGGCCACGCAGCTCCTGCGCAATTACGTGGCGGTCATTGCTCTGGTACTTGAGGAGAGCGCGGCACGAGGTGAAATCCAGCATGTTGAGCCGGAAGCGACCGCGTTGATGATTCTCTCGTTGACCGAGGCATATGTCTTATCCGCGGGAGTGCTGGGGCGGACGCAGAGTGAGATTGCCCGACAGGCACGCAATGTGGCGAACCTGGTGCTGACTGGTATCGGAGCTTCATCTTGAGCGCCGGTACAATCCTTTTTTTTGCCTTTATAATGGGTGACTGCCCACTCAATATTCTTTTCTTATTGCGTCACGTTTTACAAGGGTATCTGGGAGAGATAAGCACATGGAACGAACAGTACTGAAGGATCGAGCAGCGATTATTCCTTTTCTGCGGCGGCTGTTTCATATTCGCCGCGTTGGACGAAATTTTGAAAGCCCGCGCTATCTGCTCAAGTGGCTTTTTCTGAGCACATTGATAGGTATCGTGGCGGGGTTGGGAGCGATAGCCTTCTTCTGGTCCATTCACTTTGCCACCGTTATTTTTCTTGGCAAGCTGGTTGGTTATCTGCCACCCAATCCCGCCGGTGAGGGGGATGGAGGTGTGATGCCGCTCTGGTCGGCGGCTCGCCCCTGGCTGCTGCCGTTAATTACTGCCGGGGGTGGTTTGGTCGCTGGCATCATCGTATTCACGCTTGCCCCGGAGGCAGAGGGTCATGGCACGGATGCCGCCATCAAAGCTTTTCATGAAGGGAAGTCGATCCGGGTGCGTATTCCGCTCATCAAACTGGTTGCCTCTGCCATCACCATCGGTACGGGCGGCTCTGGCGGACGTGAAGGACCATCGGCACAGATCAGTGCGGGCTTCGGCTCATTGCTGGCGTCAGCGCTGCACCTGAATGTGCAAGATCGGCGCATTGCCATCGCAACGGGCATCGGCTCCGGCATTGGTGCCATCTTCCGCGCACCGCTCGGTGGAGCTATTCTCGCAGCAGAAATCTTGTACAAGGATGATCTGGAGATTGAAGCCATCATTCCGGCGCTGATGGCATCGATTGTCGGCTACAGTGTGTTCGGCCTCTGGTCTGGCTGGGATCCGATTTTTGGCGCTCAAGGCAATCTCGCGTTCACCTCTCCGCCGCAACTGCTGTTCTATGTGGTGCTTGGCGTTCTGTGCGGCCTTGTCGGGCTGGCGTATGCGAAGGGCTTTTACGGTCTGACCCACATGTTTCACCGCATGCCGCTGCCGAACTGGCTGAAGCCGGGCATAGGTGGGCTGCTGGTCGGTCTGATCGGGTTGCTCGTTCCGCAGGCGCTGGGCATGGGATATGGCTGGGTGCAGGTAGCGATGGGGCCTGGGCTGTTTTCTATCCCATTATGGGTTATTCTCATCCTGCCTTTTGTCAAGATCCTCGCGACCGGCCTATCTATCGGTTCCGGTGGTTCTGGCGGCATCTTTGGCCCAGGTATGGTGATCGGAGGCACGGTAGGAGCGGCGCTCTGGCGGCTCTGCTACCATGTCGTCCCTGGCGTGCCGCCGACTCCCGCGCCTTTCGTGATTATTGGCATGATGGCTACCTTCGGCGGCATCGCTCACGCGCCCCTGGCGGTGATGTTGATGGTCGCCGAGATGACCGGCAATCTCTCCCTGCTCGCCCCCGCCATGATCGCTGTCGGTATCTCCTCCATTCTGGTTGGCAACGCCACCATCTATACCAGCCAGGTCGATACTCGCGCCGATTCGCCCGCGCACCGGCTGCAACTCTCCTTCCCGCTGCTCTCGACGCTGCCCGTGAGCCGCTCCATGACCAAATTGTTGCTGAGCTTTTCACCAAATCAAACAGTATCCCAGGCTGAATCGATGCTTGATGACCGCGTCGTCAGTGGCGCGCCAGTACTCGATGCGCATGGCAATCTGCTCGGTGTGCTTGCACTGGCCGACATTCATAAAATACCTGAGCAAGAGCGCGCCCAATCTACCGTAGGTGAGGCCATGAACCGTTCGGTGTTCACCATCACACCCGACGAGACGCTGGATGAGGCGCTGGAACAATTGACGAGCCATCGCGTTGGCTGGACACCTGTGGTCGATGTTGAACTTGTGCCGGGAGTGCGGCACGTCGTCGGATTGCTTACAGTGGTCGATATTGTGCGTACTTATCGTGAGGCGATGGCAAAGGATTCCCGGCGAATGCGTGGCCTGGTGGCAGGCACTGTGATGGTAGAGGCGAAGATCGAAACGGGTATGCTGCTTGCCGGGAAGCCACTGCGTGAGGCCGAATTGCCGAAGAACTCACTGGTGGTTTCCATCCGGCGCAATGGTGAATTGATCTTCCCACGTGGCAGCGCAGTGATCGAATCCGGTGATGTGGTGACGTTCCTGGTCAGCCCCAGTGGCGAAGGAGACCTGCACGAGTATCTTGCCCGGCGCGAGCAGAAGGCAGAGCCTGTGCCAACCGGGAAGCTTGTTTCGTGATGGCTATCACGGATGCGGTTGAGGAAGAGACAAAGGCACCCGCAAGGGGCCTCCCATCTGCCTCCGCCCTTCCCCTGCCTCTACTGACTTCCTTCGACAGGCTGGGTAACGAGTATGTGGGAGTTCGTAGAGGCAGGGGAGTGGTCGATGAGGCGGGTGGCCCCTTGCGGGTGCCTTTACTACCATATTCGCTCTTTACAAAAAAAGAACCGCACCCGACTGCCATCAAACACTTGACAGATCGCAAAAAATCAGGTACTTTCAGCATGTAGAGGCATAGCGTTAAAAGCGAGACGCGAGGAAAGTAGGAGTACCTCGATTGCAGAGAGTTGACGGTTGGTGCGAGTCAACATCAGAGGTGGTCTGAAGCTCCCTCGTTACTTCTTGCGGCACTACAATGTTTGAGTTTCGCTCAGTAGTGTTGCGAGGAAGTAGCTGCGGTGGTGAAACGTTCCCTGAACGTAAGTAGCCAGCGCCGGGTACTCCCGTTATTGGGTTCGGGTGTGTTGGCACCCATAAGGTCGTGGCTATGAGGCTGCGATGAAACAAGGTGGTACCGCGAAGGGAGCTGTATGCGCACTTTTCGCCCTTGCCGGGGTGGAGGGCGCATTTTTTGTGTCCTCCGCGTGGAATGTTTTGTCCACATAAACACGAGGAGGTTTTTATGACGGAGGCAGAGCAGGGTGCCGGTACTGGCGCGGCACAATTCGATTCTACCGCCAGCAAAAATGCACTGGAGGAAGATGTGGTCGGGGGGCCAGTGCGAACATATCAGATCGCGCTAGTTGCCGGGCCGAAGTATGACTTTCAAGCCTTTGAGGCAAAGTGGCGGGAAAGGTGGGAGGAGCAAAAGCTTTATCAGGTAGACCTGTGGAACGCTTCCCGGCCATATTACAATCTGATGCTGTTTCCCTATCCCTCGGCTGAAGGGCTGCATATCGGCAATGTCTACTCGTATATCGGTCCCGATGTGCATGGGCGTTGGAGGGCGATGCAGGGATACGATGTCTTCGAGCCAATGGGCTTTGATGCCTTCGGCATTCACAGCGAAAACTTCGCCATCAAGCGCGGCATTCACCCGCGTATTCTCACCGCACGCAATATTGAGCATTTCCGTGAGGAGCAGTTAAAACGCATCGGCAATCGCTTCGATTGGTCGCACGAACTGCATACGACCGACCCGGACTACTATCGCTGGTCGCAGTGGATTTTCGTGCAATTGTTCAAGGCCGGGCTGGCGGAGCGTAAGACAGCCCCTGTAAACTGGTGTCCAAAAGACAAGACGGTGCTGGCCGATGAGCAGGTTATCGATGGACGCTGTGAGCGCTGTGGCACCATTGTTGAGCGGCGCTGGCTGAGCCAGTGGTTTCTGAAAATCACCAACTACGCCCAGAAACTGCTGGATGATCTGGATCAACTCGACTGGTCTGAGCGTGTGAAGGTGGCCCAGCGAAGTTGGATTGGCCGCTCCGAAGGGCTGGAATTCAGCATGGCGATTGATGGAATGCCAGAGCAGCACGTGCAGGTCTACACCACGCGACCAGACACCATCTACGGTATGACCTTCGTCGCACTGGCTCCCCAGCATCCACTGATAGCCAGCATCACGACTCCAGCCCATCAGGCAGCGGTTGCAGCCTATCAGGAGACGGTCAGCCAGGCGCGAACTGGGGAAGAGCGTGCAGTTACCGGTGTCTTCACGGGAGCCTATGCTGTGCATCCCCTGACGAATGAACGCATACCCATCTGGGTGGCCGACTTTGTGCTGGAAGCATATGGCGCAGGTGCCATCATGGGTGTACCAGCGCACGATCAGAGAGATATGCTGTTCGCTCGTGAGATGGGTCTGCCAGTGCAGACTGTCGTGCGTCCCGCTCGTGCAGGTGCTCCCATGCCAGAAAACGACGAGGCTTTTGTGCAGCCCGGAGTGCTGGTTGATTCGGGCGCATTTTCGGGCATGACCTCCGCCCAGGCGAGTACTGCCATTATTGACTGGTTTGAAGCGCAGGGAACAGGACGGCGCACGACGAAATATCGCTTGCGCGACTGGCTCATCAGCCGACAGCGTTACTGGGGACCACCTATCCCGATCATCTACTGCCCTGAGCATGGAGCTGTGCCGGTGCCTGAAGACCAGTTGCCGGTGCTGCTGCCGGACATAGAAAACTGGATGCCGACCGGGACGGGGGAATCACCATTGGCGGCCATTCCCAGCTTTGTGCATACCACCTGTCCCATTTGTGGCAAACCTGCCCGGCGCGAGACGGATGTCAGCGATAACTTCCTGGACTCGTCCTGGTACTTCTTGCGCTACCCGTCGAGCGACGATGAAACGCAGCCCTGGAATCCAGAACTGACGCGCAAGTGGCTGCCGGTGGATATGTGCATCGGCGGGGCCGAGCACAGCGTGCTGCACCTGATGTACGTGCGCTTCATCACAATGGCACTGCACGATCTGGGCCACCTGGATTTCGCGGAGCCGTTCAA
>DASTKE010000038.1:0-4436 GCA_035716105.1 Ktedonobacteraceae bacterium
AGGTTGATTTGAGCTTGGCTAGCTGCCGGTATTCCAGCAGAGAATCGACCATCGGATGCTTGCCGCGCAGTCCCTCGATCACGTCGGCGCTGACGGAGTAGCCCGTCTTCGTCTTCTTGCCTGCTGGCAGCTTCAACTCACTGAACAGGATATCCCCTAGCTGCTTCGTTGAATTGATATTGAACTGGTGGCCAACCGAATCGTAAATCTTGCGTTCCAACTCCGCGATCTGTTCGCCCAGCGTCATCTCGAGCTCGCGCAGGAAGTCAGCATCCAGCGCCACGCCGTACATCTCCATCTGCATCAGCACCGGCAAAAGCGGCAGTTCCACGTTGTTGTACAAATTCATCAAGCTGTGTTTCTCTAGCTCAGACCGGACTGGCTCAACCAGGCGCAAGGTCATATCCGCGTCGGCTCCCGCGTAGTCCGCTGCCTGCCGGATCGGCACCTGCGCCATGCTGATGGCCTTGCTGCCAGTGCCGATTAACTGTGTAATGGGTGTCATGACATGGCCCAGGCGCTGAAATGCCTGATCTTTGAGTCCCAGTCCGCGCCTGCCGGGGTCGGTGAGGTAGGCTCCCAGCATGGTATCGAAGGCCAATCCCCGTAGCTGAATGCCGTTGAGCGCCATCATCTGTATATCGTACTTGGCATTGTGCATGTACTTCTTGATGCTGGCGTCTTCAAGCACGGGTTTCAGATGCTCTAAGACGTACTTGAGCGGCAACTGCGGACCGGTCTCCTCGCCATTGAGCGGTGGCACGTGCCCAACGGGAATATAGTATGCCTCACCGGGAGCCATCGCCAGCGAAATGCCAACCAGTTCCGCGTGCCAGGGGTCTTCCGAAGTCGTCTCCGTGTCGAAGCCAAAGCCCCCGGCGGCGTACAGGCTTTTGACCAGGACATCCAGGGCTTCCTCGCTATTCACGATCATCGTGCTGGTTGACAAATCCGTCGGCTCTTCGATCAGCAGGGGCGTTGCTGGCGTGGGCAGGCCGGGCATACGCAGGCGGCGCACCGTTTCGGGCTGCGGCAGCGCCATCTCGAACAGGCTCATTTGCGTCGGCCCATCTTCAACCTCGGCTTCAGCGACCGCCATTGTCCCGGCTTTCTGCTTCTCTTCCTGCCTGATCGAAGCCACCGTAAAGGGCAGGGCGCTTTCGCTTCCTATAGCCATTGTGGGTGGTATCGGTGGCGTGAGAATCGGCACGATGCCGAGCGGCGCGGCCAGCAGCAGTTCCTCTTCCTCGTCTTCCTGTATGCTTGAGCTTTGTGTCTGTAGAGACGTTTTTGTCGCCTCTTTTGCTTCAGTTGCGTTGTCTGCTGTGTTCGCGGTGCTGGCAGCCGGCGTTTCCGCGCCGCTTTCGCCGCTCTCCTCGCCGAAGAGCGCGAACGCCCGGTCGATCAACGAGCGGAACTCCAACTGGCGGAAAATCGCCAGCACCTTTTCGCGATTGGCCTGTCCCACGCGAGCGGCTGACAGGTCAAGCTGCACAGGCACGTTGCGCACAATCGTTGCCAGGAACTTACTCTCAAGCGCCTGCGCCTCGTGCTCACCCAGCAGGCGCTGCTCCTTCGGCTTCAGTTCGTTGATGTGTGCCAGCACGTTTTCCAGGCTACCATAGTCGGTGATGAGCTTGCTGGCCGTCTTCTCGCCAATGCCGGGGACGCCAGGAATGTTGTCGGATTTATCACCCACCAGTCCCTTCCAATCGGGCAATTGCAGCGGCTCAACGCCGTTGTAGCGTTTCTTGACCTCCTCTACGTCGTATTCCACCACTTCGCTGATGCCACGCTTTGCCACCTTCACGGTCACATGGTCATCGACCAGTTGTAGCGTGTCCATGTCTCCGGTGAAGATGATCGTGTCGATGCCCTGCTGCGTGGCCTGGACGGAGAGTGTGCCGAGCACATCATCGGCCTCGAAGCCATCCTTCTCATAGATGGGGATGCCGAACGCCTCCACGACCTCGCGAATGCGGCCAAATTGCGGGCGCATAATATCCGGCATGGTTGGGCGCGTCGCCTTGTACTGCGCGTATTGCTGGTGCCGGAAGGTTGGCGCGGAGCGGTCAAACGTCATGGCTATATACTCCGGCTTCTCTTCGTTCAGCGCCTTCATCAGCAGCGAGGTGAAGCCGAAGGTGGCGTTGACGACTTCACCACTGCGCGTCGCCATTTCTTCGGGAACGGCGTGAAAGGCGCGGTGAATCATGGCGTGTCCGTCAATCAAAACCAGCTTCTTGCGAGTGCTATCTTTCTTTGCTGTCGTTGTCATTGCTTTTTATCCTTCATCAGGCCAGGACGCGATAGTTGCCCTTCGTGCCGCCCTCCCAGACACACAGGCTGGCGCTGGACACGGACGTCTCGCCCTCGGTTGGTGTCGTTATCATGGCAAAGGTGAATGCTGTTACATCCCGTAAGGGAATGGTTTGCCAGTCGGGTTTGCGGAGCCACTCGATCAGTTCGGGCGTGATCTCGCCCGGCGCTGGCAGCGCGACTCGCGTTGTCCAACTCGCTGTGTTCAGATAGGTTTGCACTCCGTTATTTACCGGGTCGATGCGTACCATGTGCGTATGCCCGGCGATGGTGTAGCGCAGCGTCGGATCATCCTTCAGTACGTTATGCATACCGGTTGCCACTTCCTCGCCCATTTGATACGTCGCGGGTGTGCAGATGGCAGCAACTGCCTCCAGGATGGGCTGCGCAAGCGTCTCGCGCAGCATCGAGAATTCCACCATTGCGTTGGTCTGCGCTCGCTGTATATCCCGTCCTTCCGGCTCTGTCCAATCTGTTTTGCGTTGCTGCATCGCCTGCTGGAAGGCCGCGAAATCGATCATGGCCGCGGCAAAGAGGTTGGCCGGTGTGCGCTCTTCGCCCTCTGCTAGCTGAGCCAGCGGTGTGTGTGGTTGCGGTATCATGGCGGAGATGCGCTGTGCCGTCTCCACCACGCTCTGCGGCGCCAGCAGGCAGAGCAGCGCTATCTGGCGTACCGCGTTCATCGATGGCTCGAAATGATCGAAGTAGGGATAGTCCACGCTGAGAGGATAGGCGGCCTGTTGAAAGTAATAGGAGCCAACGGGCAGCGTAATCGTTTCAGGGTTATCAGGAAGCGCCTGCCCTTCCTTGTTCCAGAGGCCAACTCTGGCATGGTTCCAAAAGTCATACTGGTTGCCGTGCTCGATATAGACATCCGGCAAGGGGCGGTAAAAGCGCGTCGCACTGAATGCCACATCTTTTGCCACCTGTTCTCCGCCCAGCGCCTCAAGAATGCGCCTCCGCACTGGCTCAAATTGCAACTCAATATCGTGATTTCCCGTAATGAAGGTAATATGTCTTCCTGGCCCGGCAAGGAACAGACGCAGCGCTTCAAAGAAAGGGGTATGTGCCGTGATGATTTTTTCCAGTTTGCCCACTGCCGTAGGGATATCTATGCTGCCTTGCAAATCATAGGGCTGTATAACAAGGAAATCGAAGCAGTCGCCATTGATGATAAGTTCAAGGTCATCCGCCTGTCCCAGTGGACCACTGGCACTCGTTGCCTGCAGCAAACCCTCAAACGCCGCCTGCTGGACATCGCCGAAGCCATCGAGAATGGCATTTCCGTCGGCGAGATGTAAATCACTCACGACCAACTTTATGAGAGACATAGTAACCCTTCCTTCATACTATATATTCCGTTTCTGCCCTGCTCAAGCGGAAATAGCAATGAGAGTCAACGTACATACGTACATCATATCACCTGCTGAGAGTGCGAGAGGAAAAGCCTCAGATAGATGTTTTTAAGGTATGCAGCTATTCAGGGCTTTATTTTAGTACGTTTAAGACGAAATGTATAGTAGAGGGAACTGGAAGCTGGCGATGTATCTTTTTGGTAGTTCCATCGTCATATACATTACATGATGTTACATTGTGCTACATTTCTTTCTACGCATGTTCGGAGAAAGGAATCGCTGGTACACATAATGGCTGAAGGAACATCTCCCAATGTTTTCGGCGCTTGGGGGAAATGGCCGCTGTCGTTCGTTCTTTAGTTCAAGTAAAGGTGATGCTTATGGCTCGTCGCAGTAATGCTACTCTGAACTCAAACGGTATAGGAGGTGCTCACATGGTAGAGGACATCGAGGAGTTGTTGACCGTGCGAGAAGTCGCCCGTCGCCTGCGTGTAGATGACACTACCGTCAGGCGTTGGATAAAGAGCGGTGCTCTGGAGGCGATTACACTTCCACATCGCGGACGTCGTCAGGCGTATCGTGTCAAAAAATCTACTCTGGATAAGTTACTCAAAAGTCCGCAACTGCCTGAGTAGTAGTTCTTTAAACCGCTGTGCAGGCGACCCGCGAGGGGATAGCCCCAATAAGCGTTTGCTTAAGCCAGCAGGCGACCCGCAAGGGGATGGCCCTACTCTACGGCGAAGCGGCTCCCAGAGCCGCTTC
>DASTKE010000039.1:0-6284 GCA_035716105.1 Ktedonobacteraceae bacterium
GTTCTCCTGTTTTCTGAAAAATGGATAAAGTCCTCGTTTGCGAGTGTCATCTGGCACAGACGGTGCCAGATGACACTCGCAAACGAGATATAAAAAAGCCCCGTCCCGCGAGGGACGAGGCAAAATAGGCTCGTGGTACCACCCTGATTGACGCTCAAGGCCAGCAGGAACACTGCAAGCGGAAAGCGCCCACTCTTTGAGATGCCATCACATCTCTGCCCGGATAACGGTGGGCAAGACCGGTTCGCTTATTGACTGCCCAATAGATAGGCCAGCATTTCGGCGTCCAGTTTCGGGAGTGATATTCAGCGGAAGACCAGGTGCAGCTTTCACCCACTCTGCACTCTCTGTACCGATCTACCTCCGCCTACTCGTCTCCATCAGCACTTTTAGAGTATTCTTTTGCATGATTATCCTAACATAGCATGACGCTGTTGTCAATCAAAATATTCCCGGACAGAGCTATCCAAAAGTCGCGCCTGCGGCGCTCACCGGATGTTGTGGATGGGATTTGGTGGGCGAAGCCCACCAAATCCCATCCACAACATCCGGTGAGCGCCGCAGGCGCGACAGGATGAGAAAACAAGCAGTTTTTCAATACTGCTCTTGAGCGAAATTCCCTTTCATGGTATAGTTGGCTGGAATGGAACAGGCTGAATGGCGTGTAGTGCGGCCCGATATGGAGCATGGATATGGCAGGACTGGAAGGGAAAACCCTTAATCATTATGAACTGCGGCGGCTGATTGGCAGGGGAGGCATGGCCGATGTGTACGAGGCCGTCGACCTCACGAATCAGCGCACAGTAGCGGTCAAGCTGTTTAAGCGCGAAGACGAGGAGATGCTGCAACGCTTCATTCGTGAGGCGAAGCTGATGCGCTCGTTAAACAATCCCCACCTGGTACCCATCTTCGATTCGGGAACGAGCGTAGTGGATGGTATGACTTGCTACTATATCGTCATGCCCTTTTTGCCAGGTGGCACGCTGCGGACGCGTATTCGCCGGGGTGGTGCTATGCCTTTGCAGGAGGTCTGCCGCGACCTGAAGGATATCGCTTCCGCGCTCGACTACATCCACAATCAGGGCATTATCCATCGCGACATCAAAGCCTCGAATGTGCTGCTCAACGCCGATGGTCGCTGCTACCTCTCGGATTTCGGCATTGCGCGCATCGCCAGTGAAGCGACGCAGTTGACCAGCACGGGCAATGTGCTTGGCACCGTCGATTATGTCGCGCCGGAACTGTTTGAGGTTCATCGCCGCGCCGATGCAATAAGCGATCTCTACTCATTGGGTGTCCTGCTCTATGAAATGGTTACAGGCAAGCTTCCCTTCTCGGCGGAGAATCAGATCGCGCTGGTCTCGATGCACATGAACAAGCCGCCTCCGCCTCCACATAGCATTTCCCCGCACGTCTCGCCGCAGGTTGAGCGCGTTATGCTGAAGGCGCTAGAAAAGAAGCCTGAAATGCGTTACGGCAGCGCGACCGAACTGGCGAATGCCTTTTGTAGCGCGGTCACTGCCAGCCACGCGAGTAGTGGCGCACCACAAGGAGATGGTGCAGGAGAAAGTCAGGCTCCACTGGTACTGCCCGCGGTCGATGCTGGTCAGCTTACACCTGTCTATACTCCATCAGGAGCCAGGGACGTACCGGTATACGACTATGCGACCGTTGTTGGCGCAACGCCTTATGCCGCCGGTACACCTCTCGCCCAGGATGGACAGGGATATCAGGGAACACCCGCCGTTCCTGGTACGCCAGTGCGGCGCGGTGTCACCTCGCCTACGCCGAGAACACACCGCTCGAACTACCAGCGTAATCGGCGCATCGTTGTCATTGTGCTGGCACTGGTAATGGTACTCATTGTAATTGTTCTTCCCAGCGTTTACTTCTTAACGCATCCACTGACAAATAACAATCCTGCTCCCTCTCCAACTCAATCGATTGTCTCTTCCCCATCTGCCGCCACATCACCGACAGTGACGCCCTCTCCGACGCCGAACCTGACGGCTACCGCACAGGCGGTGGCAGCTATGACAGCGACGGCGCAAGCTCACGCGACGCAGACAGCCATCGCGGGCGCGACCGCTACCGTTTCGGCGCAGGCCAGCGCGACAGCAGGGGTGATCCAGACGGCGACAGCCGGGACGCCCACGTATGAGGATGCGCTGAATGATGCCACCAGTACAAAAACACAAGCTGCCGCCTGGGATGGCATCGATGGCAGCAACGATCACTGCAAATTTCAATCGGATGGCTATCACGTGACTGAAGGAAGTTCGCTGCGCGGCTGCCGGGAGTCGGCATATAACTACAAGAATGGCACCATCTCGGTAGATGTGGTGATGGTGAGTGGGCATTCTGGTGGCCTCTTCTTCCGCGTCAATCCCGGCCTGTTGGGGGCGTATTCCGGCTACCTCTTCGAGATCGATAGCAATGGTCAGTACAGAATTCGGGCTTCCGATAATTTTAATCTGAACACCAATACGCAGACGTTGCAAGATTGGACAGCTTCACCGGCTCTCAAGACGGGGTATAATGTAAAAAACACCCTGCAAGTCATTATGAACGGAAGCACATTGTTGTTCTATGCCAACGGCGTGTTTCTGACGAAAGTGCAGGACTCGACCTATACATCGGGAAACATCGCCCTGGGAGCGTTCGCTTCCGGCGGCAACACCGAAGTGGTCTACAGCAACATCAAAGTCTATCCCCTGTCATGATAGCGGTAGAGCACAGTAACGAGCGGAGCCATATATAGTAGGGCCATCCCCTTGCGGGTGGCCTTCGTGGGCTGACCTGGCTGCTCCAGCTTGTTGCTTGTCGTAAGTTCTGTAAGGAGGGCGCATGAGCGTACTGATTACCAATGGCTATATCGTCACCGCGGACGATGCTTTTTATGGTGACATTCTCGTTGATGGTGAGCGTATCGCGGCCATTGGCGCGCCTGGAACGTTTGCTGGAGTGCAGGCCGAGACGGTGCTGGATGCGCAGGGCAAATACGTCTTCTCCGGTGCCATCGATGTGCATACCCACATGGAATTGCCCCTGCCCACGACCGTCGCCAGTGACGATTTTGAGACCGGCACGATTGCCGCAGCCTGCGGTGGGACGACGACCATCCTGGACTTTGCCAACCAGAGGCGCGGTCAGCCGTTAACCGGGGCGCTGCAAGCCTGGCATAACAAGGCCGAGGGGAAAGCGGTCATCGATTACGGCTTCCATATCTGCATCACCGATCTCGCAGCCGCGCCCGAAGAGGCGATGGACGAGATGATCGACGCCGGTGTCACCACATTCAAGCTGCTCATGGCCTATCCGAACACCTTCATGGTGGATGACGAGACCATTTACCGCGTGCTGCGCCGCTCCGCCCGGCTTGGCGGACTGGTGATGGTTCACGCGGAGAACGGCATCGCTATCGATTTCATCGTGCGCGAGGCCGTCGTCGGCGGGCATACCGCGCCCATGTATCACGCCTTGACGCGCCCGGCCATTCTCGAAGGCGAGGCCACGCAGCGTGCCATCACGCTGGCAACGCTGACCGAGGCTCCGCTCTACGTCGTGCATGTCAGTTGCGCGCACTCGCTGCGAGCCGTCGCCGCCGCTCGCGTCAAGGGTCTGCCCGTCTGGGGCGAGACCTGCCCGCAGTATCTCTATCTCAACGACAGCTGCTATGCCGCGCCCGGCTTCGAGGCGGCCAAATTCGTCTGCACGCCGCCGATGCGCAGCGCTGCCGACAACGAGGCGCTCTGGCTTGGCCTGCAGCGTCGCGAACTCTCCGTCGTCTCCACCGACCACGCCCCCTTTAACTTCGCCGGACAAAAAGAGCTTGGCCGTGACGACTTCACGAAAATCCCCAACGGTATCCCCGGCGTCGAGCATCGCGTCATGCTGCTCTACCAGGGTGTGCGTACCGGCAAACTCACGCTCTCGCACTTCGTCGACCTTGTCTCGACCATGCCGGCCAAACTCTTCGGCCTCTTCCCGCGCAAGGGTGCCATCGCCCCCGGCAGCGACGCCGACCTGGTGATCTTCGACCCCGAACGCTCGCTGACCATCAGCGCCGCCAACCAGCACCAGCGCGTTGACTACACCCCCTTTGAGGGAATACATGTGCAGGGAGTCCCGCAAACCGTGCTCCGGCGCGGCCAGGTCATTGTGCAGAACGGAGAGTACGTCGGCGGCAAGGGTGGAGGGCAGTTCTTACGCCGCAAGACATTTACGGAACCGTAGTAGGTGCCGGGTTTTACCCGGTTGGGGACAATAAACGGTGGCTTGGAGCGTGCTAAGCCACCGCGTGGGTTTTAGGGGCAGGCAATGACTCGCCGTCCTGAAGCGCACTCTTTACCAGCATTTCGAGGACTTCCTGCCCGTGTTTGACTGCTTCGCTGTATGTCTCACCGTGTGTGACTGGCATGAGAACATGGCCTGCCCATTCTGGAAGAATGACGAGATAAGCTTGATCCTCATCAGACCACTCTATCAACATTGAGTAATGCAAGGGTTGGTTGTTCATCTTTCAACTGACGTATTTTACGTGGCATTACATACTCTCACAAAATCTATTAGCGGTAATGATACCATAAAAGCCACAAGGCTGGAAGTGGCTTGCTCACGGAGGGTAATACATATGGTGCAGTTTGTCAAATAGGAATAAGTAGAAAGGATAATGCTCATGAGCGAAACGACCAGTGGTGAATCAACCAGCATCTACCCATTTGCGCCGTTGCAGTTTGAGCGATTGGAGCCAGAAGAAGCCTTGCGCCGCTCGCGAGCCTTTCTGGAAAGTATGCGCGGGCGGCGCTCCATTCGCGCCTTCTCGCCTGAACCTGTCCCGTTTGAATTGATCGAGAACGCCATTGCTACGGCTGCTACGGCTCCTTCGGGCGCGAACCAGCAGCCGTGGCGCTTTGTTGTCGTGCGCGACCCGGAACTGAAGCGCCGGATGCGTGAGATCGTGGAGCAGGAAGAGCGCGAAAGCTACGAGCACCGCTTCCCGCCCGAATGGCTCTCCGCGCTGACCCCTCTTGGCACCGACTGGCACAAAGAGTTCATCGAAATTGTCCCTTACGTCATTGTCGCCTTTAAAGAAGATTATGGGTTAAAACCGGTGGAGCAAGAAGATCAAACAGAGACCCCGGCAAAGCCCACTGAGAAGCACATCAAGCACTATTACGTCACTGAATCGGTTGGCATTGCCGTGGGATTTCTTATAGCCAGCCTACAACAGACTGGCTTAGCGGTGCTCACGCATACCCCTAGCCCGATGGGTTTCTTGCGCGAGCTGCTGGGCCGACCGCGCAACGAGAAACCATTCGTCGTCCTGCCTGTCGGATATCCTGCGCCCGATTGTCGCGTGCCTGTGTTGTCAAAGAAATCGTTGGATGAGGTTATGATTGTGAAATAGCGAAATCGATGTGTATGTATGAGAAACAAGAGTCATTCCAGATTCTGAAAAAACGGTTGGACTTATCAGCGATAAGTCCAACCGTTTTTCAGAATCTGGAATGACTCTTGTTTCTATTTACCTTGCTCGCGTGGAGGGATGAGTTTGTGTTCGACGGCGTAGGCGGCGGCTTCGCTACGGCGCGACAGCCCCAGCTTGTCGAGGATGTGGCTGACGTGGTTGCGCGCTGTTTTCTCGCTGACGAAGAGCTTCTCGGCGATCTGTTTGTTGGTGTAGCCGCGTGCGACAAGGGCCAGCACCTCGCGCTCGCGCTCCGTCAGTTCGCTTCCCGGCGGTGGTGAGAGGGAGTCCATAGCGCATCTGGTGACGGTGGGGTCGAGCAGCGTCTCGCCTGCTGCGACGCGGCGAATGGCGCGCAGCAGTTCGGTGCGGCTCACGTTTTTCAGCAGGTAGCCGCTGGCTCCGGCGAGCACGGAGGAGATGACAGCATCGTTGTCGGTGAAGGAGGTAATCATCAGAATGGAGATATCCGGGTGGTTGCTTTTGATTTCGCGGCAAGCTTCGATGCCGCCCATTTTTTCCATGCGCACGTCCATCAAGATGACCTGGGGAGCCAGAACGTCCACTTTTGCCAGCGCCTCCGCGCCGTTGCTGGCCTCGCCCACCACGCTGATATCGGGTTCCAGTTCAAAGGCGGCGCGCATCCCCAATCGTACCACCTCGTGGTCATCAACGATCATGAGCCGTGTTTTTGCCATATCTTATGCTCCTCCTGCTCTCCTTTTGACTACTCACCGCTACGCAGCTCGCCTGTGAGAGGGATTGGTGGTGCGAGAGCATTGATTGCCGCGCAAGCGGCAATCAATGCTCTCGC
>DASTKE010000040.1:0-2293 GCA_035716105.1 Ktedonobacteraceae bacterium
TCCGCCGAGCCATCGCACGTTTTGCTCGCCATGGGCCTACCCGTTGAACTGGCGCACGGTAGCTTGCGCCTCACCCTGGGCAAGGAGAATACGGTAGCCGATGTCGAGGCAATGCTCTCCGTCTTGCCGGGCATCATCGAAAAGTTACGGAGTTTGTTAATCTGAGCTAGCAACGAGATCAGGAGGTGAGAACATGAGTGAAGGATTCATCTCGCGTGGGTTTCGCGGTCGTCGCCAGAAGAGCGAACTGAGCGCACGCATCCCGCCGGGACAATATCTTGAACGCGGCTTCCCTGTCCTTTCAGCCGGGCCGACGCCGCATACGCCGCTCGCGTCCTGGGACTTCTCCATTCTGGGAGAGGTCGATCAACCGAAACGCTGGAACTGGGATGAATTTCATGCTTTACCACGAGAGACGATCACCAAAGACATCCACTGTGTGACCAAGTGGTCGAAATTGGACACGCACTGGGAAGGCGTCTCCCTCGATACCCTGCTCGCGCAGGTCACCACTGCCGCCAGCTATATGATTGCCTTCAGCGATGGAGGCTATACTACAAATCTGCCTCTGGAAGAGGTGCTGGACGGGAAGGCATGGGTGGTTGACACCTATGACGGACAGCCGCTGGCACCGCAGCACGGTGGCCCGGCCCGCTTGCTGGTTCCTCACCTCTACTTCTGGAAAAGCGCCAAATGGGTGCGAGGTCTACGCCTGGTCGATCACGATGAACCCGGTTTCTGGGAATCGCTGGGCTACAATAATCATGGAGACCCATGGAAAGAAGAACGCTACTGGAACGACTAAGCTGGCAACTGGGTGAGGTGGTCGCTATCCGCGAAGAAACGGTGCGAACAAAGAGCATCACGCTGGCTTTGCCCAACTGGAAAGGGCATCGAGCCGGTCAGCACGTGGATGTGCGCCTCACCGCCGAAGACGGCTATCAGGCCGAGCGCAGCTATTCGATTGCCTCTCCCCCGGAGGAGGTACCGCACGTGACGCTGACCGTTGAACGACTCGATGACGGGGAAGTCTCACCTTACCTCGTCGATAAACTGCGCGCCGGAGACAAGTTGGAATTGCGCGGCCCCATCGGAGGCTACTTCGTCTGGGAGGCGTCTATGGGTGGTCCGCTTCTGCTGGTCGCCGGAGGTTCAGGTATCGTGCCGTTGATGGCGATGCTCCGTCACCGCACCGCCGTGGGGAGCAGCGTTCCAACCCGCTTGCTCTACTCGGCGCGCTCTTTTGAGGATGCCATCTACCGCGACGAACTCGACCGCCTGGTCGGCAGCACGACGATGCTTGAAGTGATGTACATTCTGACTCGCGGGCAGCCGCCGGGCTGGACGGGCTATTCTCGCCGCATCGATACCGAAATTCTGCGTGAGGTGGCCTGGCCCTTAGATCAACGTCCCCTGGCGTTCATCTGCGGCCCCACCCCGTTCGTTGAAACGGCGGCAGAGAGCCTGGTGGCACTGGGATACGAGCCTGGACGTATCAAGACCGAACGCTTCGGTCCGACAGGAGAAACATGATGGAGAACAAACTGGATGGCAACGCTGCGGCGGGTATTCTGCAAGAGATATTTCCTTTCGAAATGACGCTCGTTCAGGCGACCTGTATGGGTTGCAGCGCAAACAATGCCATCGGCGCGCTCGCTGCCTACATGCACGGTATGGGAACCGTTCTGCGCTGCCCCTCTTGCGATACCGTGCTCATCCGCGTGGCGCAGACACGGGGACGCTACTGGCTGGACATGCGCGGTGTGCGGGTCCTTCAGATCAGCGTGGAGGCATAGACCTTTCGCCCGGCGTTGCCCTGGCAATGTTCAGCAAAGTTCAAGAGAGCAAGCGCTGCATGATCCATGCTCGCGCTTGCTCCGCTTCTATACTCATGGCGACACGCACCAGTGGACCATTCATCAGGCGTGGCACCATGCAGCCACGCAGCGGCCCACCTGTAACTACCCGCACCGTCATTTCCTCGCAGCGTATGAGATCGGGACGGCACAGCGCGACCAGCGTGAGCGGATCGTGCAGGTAGGGTAAGGCGGGATGCCAGCGCGGTCTATGTCGCTGCCAGACCTCTAGCAGCTTGCTGAGCAGACGTGCCTGCGGCGAATCAGCGCAACGCAGGCGTTCGATGTCGCCTTCACGCATCCGGCATTGCGTTGTCACATTCCAGCCAATCATTGTGATCGGTATGCCCGAAGCCAGCACAATTTGTGCCGCCCGTGCATCGCTACGCACATTCCATTCGGGAAACGGCATTCCGCTTGTTCCACCTATCATGATA
>DASTKE010000041.1:0-5054 GCA_035716105.1 Ktedonobacteraceae bacterium
CGCCGCAGATCGACTCGTGCAGCGCGGCACGAACGTCAAATTCTACGAGGACTTCCCCTATGTCCTGCAAGAGGGTGCGCTGCAATCACGCCTGCAAGAACTGGGCGGCGCGTTGGAGCCTGCCTACGTGGAAATGTCCGAAATGCTGCCCCTGCGCCAGCAAGCATCGGGGATGTACTCAACACAGGTTGCGCTCAACTTCGGCGGCATCTCAGATATGCGCCGTGATATGTACAATTACACGCACGGCATCCGCCCCGTACAGACCGTCTGCCTGGAACGTTTCTGGGTGCTGTAGCGCTCCCTACAAGGCAGGATCTCCATGCATAGAGGCTGGTGATTGGAGTCATCGGCCTCGTTCGTTATGCATAGTGTAAGAAATGGAAGATGTTGGAAGGGACGAGGAACAGTGGGCGGGATCGAAGGGTTAACGCTGGGACGCTATGAGCTGCGACGCCGTATAGCGCAGGGAGGCATGGCGGAGGTCTACCTGGCCTATGACCGGCGCGTGCGCCGACAGGTCGCCATCAAAGTGCTCTACGGGCGCGACGAGTCATTTATACGGCGTTTTGAGCGCGAAGCCCTGGCAGTTGGGGCGCTCTCCCACGATCACATCCTGCCCCTCTACGATTTTGGGAAGCAGCGTCCCTGGTACTACCTGGTCATGCCCTATGTCGAGGGCGGCACGCTGCGCGACTACCTGCACAGCAAACAGCGCCTTCCGCTTGCAGAAGCCGCCAGCTTCGTCGATCAGATCGCGGCAGCCCTGCAATACGCCCACGATCACGGCGTCATGCATCGCGATGTCAAGCCCTCCAACATCCTGTTGCGACCCGATGGCTACGCCTACCTCGTCGATTTCGGACTGGCAAAAGCCATGATGGGCGGCGAATCGCTGACCAGCGTGGGCGCGATGGTCGGCACACCCGAATATATGGCACCCGAACAATCCAACGGCATCAACGACTACCGCAGCGATATCTACTCGCTTGGCGTCATCCTTTACCAGATGCTCACCGGGCGCGTCCCCTTCACGGCGGAATCGCCCGTTGCCATCTCCCTCAAACACATTCAGATCGAGCCGACGCCACCCAGTCAGATCAACAACGAGATCCCAGCCAGCGTCGAAGAAGTCATTCTCAAAGGCATGGCAAAAGACCCCAAAGAACGCTATCAAGAGGCCCAGGCTCTTTCCACCGCCTACTGGAAAGCCCTGCACCGCGAACGCCTCTGGACAACCGGCAAACTAGTCGTCGCGGAATCCGGCGAGATCAGCACCCAGGAAGGTTTCACGGAACAATTCCGGCAAGACGAAACCGCCAGCAACGATGCCATGCCTTCCTCCATCCATGAAGCCAGTGAGAATGTTGAGCAGGAAGAGAACACCGAAAAGCGCGAAAAAATCTGGGCGGTCGACTCCGAGGGTCGCCGCCCCTACAGGCCGCGTGTGAGCGCAGCCCTCGCGCTCGACCGGCCCGACACGCACATTTATCCAGTCTCATCACCAACCCGCACCAGAACCTTGCGCAACACCTTCGCCCTGCCTGGACTTATCATCCTGATCCTGCTGATGACAGCGGTTCCCCTCGGCCTGGGCTGGCAAGCTGCACATACTCCCAGAATCAGGTCCGTGCAAAGCGCCAGCACAGCGCAACAGAGCATACACCAGTGGAATAGTGCCATGACGGCGACAGCGAACGCACGGGCAGTCGCCCAGGCGCAGGCCACACTGGCAGCACAGGCGCGAGTGCAGGCCACAGCAGGCATCACCTCTTCCATAGGCGTCGGCCATGCGCTCTACGGCACCGACCTGACCAGTCCCGGCGGTGGCTGGATTGACGATGGCTACCAGTGTTTCTTTTCGCCCCAGGGCTACCACGTCCAGACCCACACGGCCCCCACCGCCGCCTGGTGCTACTCCAACCACCAGCAATTCTCCAACGCCGTCATCACCGCTCAGGCACAACTGCTGCGCGGCGACATCTACGGCCTCATCTTCCGTCTCAGCCCCATCAGCCGCACCTTCTACGTCCTCGAACTCAACAAGCAGGGCGAATATCGCTTCGTCCGCGCCTACGGCAGCGACCCCTACAACTGGCTCACCCTCATCGACTGGACGCCCTCCAGCGCCATCCAGAGCGGCTACGGCCATACCAACACCTTCCTGGTACTCGCCAACGGCCCCCACTACCGCTTCTACATCAACAAACAACTCATCGTCAGCAGCTTCACCGACAGCGCCTACACCACTGGTCTCATCGGCTTCCTCGTCGCCGGCGACACCCCCACCGGCACCGAAGCCGTATTTAGTAATGTATGGGTGTTCCAGAGATGAAGTCATCGCCTCCTGTCCCTCATTGTGGCCCAGGTTGATGTCTATTGAGCTTGTAGTTATGCGAAGGGTGAAAGGGCAAGGGAACAAAAGATAATGCATTCCTGTTGTCATTACAGGAGACATTATTTGTTTTGAGGAAAGAGGCCGAATAGTGATGAGCATAGATAACGCAAATTTGACGAAACTGGATGTCGCGGCCCCAACGGGGCGTGATGGCAATGGGGCAGTGGCAACACATCCTGTGTATCTGAGCATGGGATCGAATATGGGCGACCGGCGCGGCAACCTGGCGGCAGCACTGCAGCGGCTGCATGACGTTATGGAGATCGATAAAGTATCTTCTACTTATCAAACTGAGCCGGTTGGCTATCTTGAGCAGCCGCGCTTTCTGAATATTGCTGTTGCCGGGACAACATGGCTCGCGCCACAGGCATTTTTGCAACGGGCGAAAGAGATTGAGGCCGCGCTGGGACGGCAGGCGACGTTTCGCAATGGCCCGCGCCCGATTGATATTGATATCATTTTCTACGATGATCGTCGCCTCAATACCGAACAATTGACGATACCGCATCCGCGTATGGCCGAGCGCGCTTTTGTGCTCGCGCCGCTGGCTGAAATCGCGCCTGAACTGGTTGATCCCGTCAGCGGGCGCACGGTACAGCAGTTATTGGACGCTGTGTCCCAGGAAGCTGTGAAGAGGATCGCGCCTGACCTGCGTATCAAGCTGGAGCGAGATATTCAGAGTGGACGACCGGAGGTGCATGTGCGCCTGGGCCGGGTGGGCGTTGTAGGACTGCGCAAGGCCATCCTCATCGGCAATGAGGGACGTCAGCAATGGTTCGACGCGAAGTTTGATCTGTACGCTGACCTGGATGCGAGCCGGGCGGGTGTGCATATGTCGCGCTTCAGCGAGGCACTGGCAGAGGTATTGGAGGCAACCATTACAAATACCTGGCCGCGCATTGAGGTGCTGGCGGAACAACTGGCAAAGAACATCGTCGAGCGGCAAAAGGTCTCGCGTGCCGAGGTACATATCCATACCACCTATCCGCTGGAAAAATGGACGCCCGTCTCTAATCAACGCTCGCAGGAAGTGTATGGATTGTTGGCCGAGGCGGTTGCCACGCCGAAAAGCTCGCGGCGCATGATCGGTGTTGAAGTGGAAGGCATGGTTGCCTGCCCATGCGCGCAGGATATGGTACATTCCTATACGCAGGTGCGGCTGCAGGAAGAGGGCTTTCCCGAAGATGTGATCGAGAAGATGCTCAGCGTTACGCCGCTGGCGACGCATAATCAACGCGGTCGCGCCACATTGATGATCGGCAGCAGCCAATCTGAGCAGGAGATCGATGCCAGAGACCTGGTTGCCATTGTCGAGGGCGCGATGAGTTCTGAGAACTACGGGCTGCTCAAACGCCCCGATGAACTGTACGTGGTCAACAAGGCGCACGCCAACCCGCGCTTCGTCGAGGACGTTGTGCGCGAAGCTCTACGCGCCGTGGTGGAGAAGTATCCTACGTTGCCGGATGATAGTTTTGTCTGGGTGCGAGAACGCAATGACGAGACCATCCACAAATACGATGTGGAGGCCGAAGGCTGGGGAATGCTCGGTGAACTGCGTGCGGAGATTCTGCACGGCGCGGAAATCGAGCAGCATACCACGAAGGACGAGTGGTTGGGATTGAGCAAGCAACAGTAGGGGATGAACCATAAGCCCCCGGCCACCCGCAAGGGATGGGCCCTACTATACCTTCCAGCCGCCCACCTCTGTGAGCCGCATCGCATATAGTAGGGCCATCCCCTTGCGGGTGGCCGGGGGCTCTTCTCCCTTGAACAAAATGGTACTTTTTGCCTCTTAACATCCCTTGTCAGGCGTGCTATAATGCGGGTACAAAGACGTTTCTGGACGGCTGTATGCAGCAGATGCATAGAGCACATTCAACTAGTGAAATTGGAGTAAAGGTGGAGGGAGTTCTGCTAGATCCTGCTCAGTTAGCAAAGGCAGCGGTCGACGCCGCAGCCGATAAAAAGGCGTCGGATATCATTCTGCTGGATGTTCGAGAATTAACGACCATCGCGGATTACTTCGTCATTTGCAGCGCGAATAACCCGCGCCAGCTACAGGCCATTGCTGATGGAGTTGACGAAGCATTAGAAAAACAGGGAGCGAGGATGTTCCATCGAGAAGGCGATGCCGAAACGGGCTGGCTTCTGCTAGACTTTAGTGACGTAATCGTGCATATCTTTGGACAGACAGAGCGGGAATATTACCGGTTGGAACGCCTGTGGAATCAGGCAAAAACAGTGGTGTACCTGCAATAGCAGCAGCAAAGGCGGTCAAAGATGACTTTTTTCCGAAATCGGATGTTTCTCGAAGGCATCGCGCTGGGTGGCATCTGCGGCATTGTGATCGGCTCGATCATCGCTTTTACCCTCGGTGAAAGCAGCATCGGCGCGGTACGCAAAATACTCGATGAGCGGTCGCGGCGCAACGTACCTTTCGAGTACCTTTCTCAGTAATCTCGAATCCGGCCCATAACAGAACAAACACAATCAATATAATATGAAGAGGTGGTTCCGTGCGGTATCTGGCAGTGGTTCTCGTCGCAAGCTTGCTCTGCCTGAGCATATTGCTTTTACGAGTCTCCCCTGTCAATGCCAGTGGACCCACACATGGTTGCGCCCCGGCCATTCCCCCAACAGTAGCAGGTTCCCCCGC
>DASTKE010000042.1:0-2503 GCA_035716105.1 Ktedonobacteraceae bacterium
TCGCCCGCCGCGACTGTATCAAGGACGCGGGCGAGCACAAGGCGTCGCCCCTACGAAATATCTGTCTCACCGCAGGATGAGAACGACTTTGCTTTCCTCTTGTGAGCGGCATGAGATTGGTGTATGCTTGTGGCAGCAGAGCTAACCATCAGAGCTTTGAAGGAAAATGTGGAGGGAAGATCATGGATGAGACAACACCATCTGTAGTGGCGATTTCCCAGGAGACGACGACAACGACCGCGGCTGCGACCCCAGCCGTACCCTCGACAATGACGCCAGCGGCGGCACCAACAGCAACCACAACCGCGGCAACTACCGTAGCAACCACGGCTGTCGTCGCTCCTCCCGCCAGCGGCTTGCAGCAGAGCGTTCACAACGCGGCGGAACTGGGCTGGGCGATAGCGGAATTGCTTGGCCGCTGCTTTACGCTACCGGTGGCGAAGCCCGTCGAGTTAGACTGGAGCGGTGGGAAGCTGATGGCATTACAAGGAATGCTGACGCCGCGAGAGAAGCTGCGCGCCCTGGTGGAACACATTCGCTACCTGGCGGATACCTTGCAGGTCAGCGATTGTTTTATCGATAATGATCCTGATCCTGACAATGGCAAACGCTACATAGATGTGATTCGGGCCAACGTGAAGCAACTCTGCAAGGATGCCTTTGATCCCGCCAATGAAGGGTCATTTGAGCAATTGCGCGGCAAAATCAATGAGCGCGTTTTCTTCTGGGACCTGAAAATCCATGATGCGTTACAGGATAGACCGGCGGTCATTCATAAAGCGTACCTGGTAGGGTACAGTCTTGGCTCGCTGCGCTGGTGCTTCGGGCTGGTGGATACGAAACTGGATAATGCCTACATGCAAAAGGTGCTGCATGAATACCTGCCCACGCTTGGCCCCTATTTGTCCCAGTTCTCTGTAGGTGGTTTGACGGGCAGCGTGCCGCCCTGGTGGGATGCCATTATGAATCAACTGATAAAGCCGGGTTCTGATGTTCTCGAAGGATTTGCTCCTGGCGAGTTGCAGCAACAGGGCCACATCTGGTCCTCGCTGCTGACGGGGGAATGCGATGCTCTCAGCTATGTCAATCCAACCATCAGGAATAGACCTTTTATCTGGCAGGTATTCGGCATGATCTGGCCGCTGTTCCTGCTTGCAATTCTTGTCTTGCTCGTGTTCGTGGCCCTCGTGGTGTTCGTGGTCGTTTCCTACCACAACCAGATTGTTTCCGGTGTTGCCGCACTGGCCGGTTTCCTGGCGACATTTGGCGTAGTCCAGACACTACAAAGAAATGCCGGTGACATTCTACAGAAAGCGGTGTCCGAGGCCACAGCCACTCTCAAAGGCTCCTACCTGGATCAAATCTGGAATGCCAACCAGCAGAAGGCCGTCAATCAGGCCACATTTATTCCCCCACCCATTGTTGCTCAAGGCCCGCAAGCGGCCAGAAAACTGTAGGAATACAGGAGGTAACAGTGACAGAGCACATCATGTTAAAAAACAATCTCCAACTCACGCTGCGCCGTGCGGAGCCGGATGATGCTGCACGACTACTGGCTTATCTCAATCAGATAGCGGGCGAAAGTGAGAATGTCACGTTCGGCCCCGGTGAATTTGAACTGAGCGTGGAGGAGGAACGTGCGATTCTCCAGCAAGTCGCGGAGTCGCCGACCGGCTTATATCTCATCGCCGAAGTCGCGGGTGAGATCGCGGGAACACTGACCTTCAGTACGGGCAAGCGTTCCCGCCTGCGCCACTTCGGTGAGTTTGGCACATCCGTCTTGCGCAAATACTGGAACCTCGGCGTTGGGAGCCACATGTTGGCCTACCTGATCGATTGGGCCAGACAAACCGGCACGATTCGCAAGATCAACTTGCGTGTGCGTGTTGATAACCATCCGGCCATCCACCTCTATGAGAAGTATGGGTTTGTTCACGAAGGGCGAATCACCCGCGAATTTTATCTGCACGGTCAGTTCGTCGATGTGTATGTGATGGGTTTGCAACTCGACCCGCCCCCGGCCTCATAAAACGCTTTGGCCTACTCCTGCTTGATGGTCGCCCCTACGAAGTCCCCGCGCAGTTACAGAGGAACACACGAGGCTAAGAATGTGAGATAATATTATACAAAGAAGCTCAAAGGCGAGTTTTTCAAGAACTTACGAGGACAGGAAGATGAGCGAGAACGACAAGAACAATCAGAACAAGACTACTCCAAAAAGCATGTTTGACAAAATCTGGGAGTCCCATGTTGTGCGGGACGTACCCGGAGAGTCGACGGTACTGTATATCGACCGGCATCTGGTACACGAAGCAACGTCTCCGCAGGCGTTTGCCGGTCTGCGCGACTTCGGACGCGGCGTACACCGCCCTGATGCGACTATCGCCGTGCTTGACCATAACGTGCCGACGGTGGTTGGACGCAAGATGATTAACGTGGTGGACCGCGATAGCGAGCTTTGTATCACCACGATGGAGCAGAATGCGCGTGACTTCGGCGTGAC
>DASTKE010000043.1:0-2112 GCA_035716105.1 Ktedonobacteraceae bacterium
AGACCAGGCGATGTCGTTCAGGTCGGTTTCGTGCGCTTCAAATTGACGCAGTAAGAGAAGAGATAGGACACGAGTAAGGGCTTATGAGTCAATTTTTCGGCACCGTCCGGCGCTATCGCTGGAAAGAATTCCGTTTGTACATCATCCCGATCTTGATCCTGTTGCTGGCAATGACACAATTGCTGCTGGCGGACAAAGACCCGCGCTCCTCATTCAGCACGAAAGCCTTGCCACCCATTCAGGGACTGATTCCGGTGCTTGGCCTCGTCGCCTTCCTGCTGGCAACCAACCTCCTGCTCAGTTTCTCACGTCTGAGGCGAGCCGATCAGATGCTGCTCCCGCTCGTCGGACTCTTGAGCGGTCTTGGTATGTTGATGGCAACCCGCCTGGGGCCGGATGTTGGCCTGCCTTCGGAGGGTACGCGACAGTTGATCTGGATCATCGTCGGTATTGTTCTCTGCATCGCAGTCCTCTTTGCCCTGCGCGATATGCGCTGGCTGCGCCGCTACTACTATGTCTGGGCGCTGCTGGCTTTTGCCCTGGTGGCAACCACCCTGGTCAATACGCTGCACGTCCACAACCTGGATAGCCCCACGCATGACCAGTTGAATATCGGGCCGATCAACTTCCAGCCCTCCGAATTTCTGAAAATCTGTATCGTCATCTTCTTTGCCGCTGTGCTGAGCGAGAACAGCGACATCTTCGCGGCGGGCAACCTGCGCATCGGGCCGCTGCGCTTGCCGCCGGTGCGCCAGTTGATCCCCATCCTTGTCATGCTTGGCATTGCCCTGTTATTCTTCCTGGTCGTGCGCGAACTCGGCCTTGCCCTGCTCGTCTACGGCACCTACCTGTGCATGATTTATCTAGGCACCGGGAAATTCTCCTATGTGGCCGTGGGCCTCGTCCTGTTCTTCTTGCTCGGCTTCGTGGGATACTTTCTCTTTAGTTATGTCCGGGCGCGCTTCCAGGCCGTCACCTTTAACGTGCTCGACTGGCAGAACTGGACACCGGCTCAGACCGATTTTGCTGAAAACGGTGGATTACAGATCGTGCAAGGACTTATAGCCCTCTCCAGTGGGGGCATCCTTGGCGCAGGATTGGGCCTGGGACATGCTGGTCTTTACGTACCAGTTGCGCAATCTGATATGATCTTCACCGCACTGGGAGAAGAATTCGGACTGGCTGGTCTTTTCGCCATCCTCGGCCTGTACCTGCTGATTATCTATCGCGGCTATCGCATCGCCATCGAGTCGAGCGACTCGTTCAGTAAACTGCTGGCAGCCGGCCTCACCTCGATCTTCGCCATCCAGACCATCATTATTATCGCCGGCAATATGAAGTTCTTCCCTCTGACCGGTATTCCCCTGCCCTTCCTGAGCTACGGCGGCAGTTCGATTGTCGCCAACTTCATCATCATTGGAGTACTTCTGCGCATCTCCTACAACAACGCCGTCGAACGCGAGGGCATAGGATAAATGGTACAAAAACAGCAAGCCATGAAAAACCGGCTCAAACGTGTCATTCTGAGCGCCGCGAAGAATCTCTGGCAACCACCTGGTCGAGACCGCGAGCGAGAGATTCTTCGCTGCGCTCAGAATGACATGCCAGAGGCTCTTTTTCATGGCTAGCCATAAAAAAAACTGGCCCAGACGTGTCATGCTGAGGGCCGCGAAGCATCCGCCCTCGCTCTGCTCAAGAAGTGGTGGCCTCAGATGCTTCGCGGCCCTCAGCATGACACCTCGGCGAGAGTTTCTCGTGGCATGATGTTTTTGTACCAGCATAAGTCACTTGTGCTCAACAGTTCTACATGTTATACTGCCACATGAATTATGGAACGTCGATGTAAGGATATGGATATGGTAGAGCAGTAGGAAGATACGATGGGCCAATACCAGCAATGGCTGCACCTCCGGGAGAAGGAACAGCTGATACGGACGCAGATCGACACCCTTACAGAAGAACTGGCGGAGCTGCAAGCGTATGCCAGAGCCTTTGAGGAAGTGGAAAACGGTTCTTACCAGGACGCGAATATGGCGGAGAATGAACTGTTTCGCCTGCTCTCTCTGGCTATACGTCCCCTCTTTCCCTGGGATCGAGCACCGGGTTCCAACT
>DASTKE010000044.1:0-2948 GCA_035716105.1 Ktedonobacteraceae bacterium
AAACTCCATCACGGTTCTGCTCATTCGAGCATGCAAGCCGCATAGCAGGGGGCAGTCTCCATAGATGATAATAAAACTATATTCTATTACGTAGAACGTTACAGAAGGCAAACTGGTATCACCTTCTCGCCCATCGTCAAAATGAGATATACTCAATTGAGAAAGTGGAACTCCTGTAGGGGCCGATTGATCGCGCCCAGCGCCGATTGATCGGCTCCGGCAGTTGGCCGATCAATCGGCCCCTACGGTCATTGCGTATCGACGGGATTTATTACAATCCCATGTTCCCGCTCGTTGAGATGTTCAGAAAGGATGAGAGAACTATGCCTCAGAATGAGCAGACTCCTCCGGCAAAGGCGCAGAGGGGAGCGGGGGCCGGGTCTGGCCCGCGCATTGTACGCGCACCACGCGGGAGTACGCTGGCGTGCAAGGGATGGGTACAAGAGGCGGCTATGCGGATGTTGATGAATAATCTGGACCCGGAGGTGGCGGAACGTCCCGAAGACCTGGTTGTCTATGGTGGCTCTGGTCGGGCGGCGCGCTCGTGGGCAGCATTTGATGCCATTGTGCGCTCGCTGCAAGAACTGGAAAATGACGAGACGCTGCTGGTGCAATCCGGCAAGCCGGTGGGTATATTTCGCACCTTCCCCAACGCGCCGCGAGTGCTGATCGCCAACGCGAATCTGGTGCCGCACTGGGCCAACTGGGATGAGTTCCGCCGCCTGGAGGCCGAGGGGCTGACGATGTACGGGCAGATGACCGCTGGTTCGTGGATTTACATCGGCTCGCAGGGCATCGTGCAGGGGACGTACGAGACATTTGCCGAGGCGGCGCGGCAGCACTTCGGTGGCACGCTGAAGGGAAAATTCGTGCTGACCGGCGGTCTAGGCGGCATGGGCGGCGCTCAACCCCTGGCGATTACGATGAACGAGGGTGTCTGCCTGGCTGTCGAGGTCGACCCACAGCGTATTCAGCGTCGCCTGGAAACGGGCTACTGCGATGAGATCGCCAGCACGTTGGACGAGGCGCTAAACCAGGTACGCGAGGCGTGCAATCTGGGCCAGCCGCTCTCTATTGGCCTGGTGGGAAATGCTGCCGAGGTGTATCCTGAACTCGTGCGCCGGGGCATCACTCCCGACCTGGTGACGGATCAGACCTCCGCTCACGACGCGCTCAATGGCTACATTCCCACCGGACTTTCCGAGCAGGAGGCCAACGAACTGCGCAAGAGCAACCCACAGGAATACGTCCAGCGCTCCATGCAGTCGATGGTAACGCAGGTGCAAGCGATGTTGGAGATGCAGAAGCGCGGGGCCATCGTCTTCGACTATGGGAACAACCTGCGCGGACAGGCTCTGGCGGCAGGCGAGACGCACGCGCTGGACTTTCCCGGCTTCGTGCCAGCCTTCATTCGTCCGCTCTTCTGCCGGGGCAAAGGACCCTTCCGCTGGGTGGCGCTCTCCGGCGATCCCGAAGATATCTACCGCACGGACGAGGCTATCCTCGAACTTTTCCCCGAAGATGAGGGGCTGCGACGCTGGATTAAGCTGGCACGCGAGAAGATTCATTTTCAGGGGCTTCCGGCGCGCATCTGCTGGCTGGGGTATGGCCAGCGCGACAAGGCGGGGCTGGCCTTCAACGAGTTGGTGGCGAAGGGCATCGTCAAAGCGCCCATAGTGATCGGGCGCGACCACCTGGACAGCGGCTCCGTCGCCTCGCCCTATCGCGAGACAGAAGCCATGCGCGACGGCAGCGATGCCATCGCGGACTGGCCCATCCTCAACGCGCTGCTCAACACGGCCTCTGGTGCGTCGTGGGTCTCCTTCCATCATGGCGGCGGCGTCGGCATCGGCTACTCGCTGCACGCCGGGCAGGTCATCGTGGCCGATGGCACGCCCGAAGCAGCGGAACGTCTCACCCGCGTCCTGACCAACGATCCTGGCACAGGAGTCATGCGACACGTCGATGCCGGTTATGAAGAGGCCATCGAATGCGCCCAGGAGTTGGGCGTACAAATCCCCATGCTCTAGAAAACCGTAGGGGTTACTTCGTAAGGCGGGATGCCTTGTGCTCGCCCGCGTTCTTCATTTTGTGGACGCGGGCGAGCACAAGGCATCGCCCCTACAGACTGCTCTCCTTAGAGCGTCCAGGCCTTCGCGAAGGCGTAGGAGACATCGGTCGAGGTGTTCACGGCGTCGGCGAGCACGCCCACCTGACCGGATGTGAAGGAGCTATCGTTCGTGCTACCCACATTGTGGTTGTTAATGTAGAAGGTCATTGAACCACCCTGGGCCACAACCGCGATCAGGTTATCCTGGTTCATGCCCTTGAGGATAGACGCATCACTCTTCGGCTGGATCAGGTACTTGCCGCTGCCAGCGGTATAGGAAGCCAGGTAGAATGTGCCATCCTGGCAGATCTCGTAATCGTAGAAGTTGTTGTTGGCGTCTGCACGGAAGACCATGCCGCCGCAGTCACCCTTGACAATCGTCATCTCTACACGATAGGCGAAGTTGCTGTAGTTGCTGCTGCCCGCGACACAATAGGTGAACTTCCCTGTAGTGGCTTCGGTGACATGGTACGAGCCACCGGTAAAGGCGCAGCCATTCCCTTCATCCCATTTGTAACCGCCGGTGTTGTCCTTGAGCGTATCATAGAGGGCCAATGTCCCTGTATTGGGCGGATAAGGATTGGGATTGCCGGACACAATCGTCGCAGTCGCCGTTGCGTGCGTACTCGCTACACCGGTCTGAGTGGCGACAACCTGTCCAGTGGCCGTTGCATGGGCATTGCTTGTATTGGTGTTAGCCGTGGCCGTCGCGTTGGTGTTGTTGGTAGCAATCTGATTGTTACGAATGACGAGGAAGCCAACACTGCCCACGATCAGCAGCAGCACGATAACCACAATCAGGACGACCAGACCGGTAGAACGTCGCTTTGGCTGCTGT
>DASTKE010000045.1:0-4046 GCA_035716105.1 Ktedonobacteraceae bacterium
CGCGATGCCGCCACCAATGCCAACGTTAAGATGGCGATTGCGCGCCTATACGTTCCATGTTATAATGCGGACATGTAGGTTTCTTTTCCAGCCTTGACAGTCAGCAAGCAGGAGGTAAATTACAAGCGTGGCATTGACAACCGAGGAGAAGGCGGAAATCATTGAGAATTCCCGCACACACGAAACAGACACCGGGTCGCCAGAGGTACAGGTATCCATCCTGACCCGGCGCATCAATCAACTTACCGAACATATGAAGGCCCACAAGCACGACGTGCATTCCCGTCGCGGCCTGAGAATGTTGGTAGGCCAGCGCCGGCGGTTACTTGCCTATCTCAGCAAGAATAGCCCGGAGCGCTATCGTGCATTGATCGCGAAGCTTGGCTTGCGCCATTAATCTGCATTGAGGTTGTGGTGGATGCGGTCGGCGCAGAACAGGGCAGGCGAAGCGCCGGATAAGATGCCCGACCGCTGCTCCATGTATCTTTCCCCCACAACGCAGACGGTTACACGCCCCAGCGGGTATGTCGATACGTACATGAGACGATAGAGAAGACGAGTAGAGAAAAGCGAACCTGAAGCAGACGAAACGAAACGAGAGAAGAGCGTAAGAGAGTAAAAAGGCGTCCCCCACAAAGCTGAACTAGCCCAGCGCGTTATGGTACCCAATTCTGACAGGGTAAGCAGGTAAGGTAACGGTAGAACTGGCTTGAAAAGAAGAGGATGAGAAACTACAGCACCCGAATTTTCCCACTCGCACTGGAAATGAAAGCAGACAATGAGATTCATCGGGTGTATTGAATGAGTAGATACATGGGATGCTATTAGTCGGAGGAAATATGATTCACCGTCAAGAAGCTGTCATCGGTGGCCGGGTCATGAGTATCGAGACCGGGCGCGTGGCAGAGCAGGCCAGCGGCGCAGTATTGGTGCGCTATGGCGAAACCGTCATCCTGGCAACCGTTGTTGGCAGCGATGAGCCTCGAGAAGGCATTGATTTTTTTCCATTGACCGTTGATGTAGAAGAGCGTATGTATGCCGCGGGGAAAATTCCCGGCGGGTTTATTAAGCGAGAGGGCCGGGCAACCGAACACGCCATTCTCGCCTGTCGTCTCGCTGACCGTCCCCTGCGCCCATTGTTCCCCAAAGGCTACCGCAACGATGTACAGATCGTGATCACCGTGCTCTCCGCCGACCAGGAAAACGATACCGACATCATGGGCATCGTTGGAGCTTCCGCGGCCCTGAGCGTGTCGGATATCCCCTTCGCGGGTCCCGTTGGCGCGGTGCGCGTTGGCTACATCGACGATCAGTTCGTAATTAACCCCTTAGAGTCGCAGATGCCCCAGAGCCGTCTGGACCTCGCTATCGCTGGCACCAGCGATGCTGTGATGATGGTCGAGGCGGGCGCGAAGGAACTGCCCGAAGAGCAGATGCTCGAGGCGGTTCGCGTCGGCCAGGAGGCCCTGCAAGATATCATCAAAATGCAGGACAAGCTGACGCAGGCGGTGAACATCGCCAAGCGCCCGTTCCAGTCGCCCGTTGTCGACAACGACCTGCAACTGAAGGTGCGAGAGTTCGTTCTGCCTCGCTTCGAGGCTGCCGTCAACAACCCCAATAAATCGGCTCGTTCGGCTGCGCTCAACCTGGTGCAGAATGAGCTGATCGCTGTCCTGGGCGCGCAGTATCCCGACCGCCTGAAGGACATCATCACGTTCTACGAAAAAGAACTGAAGTCCTACGTGCGCAACAAGATTCTGGATAACGGGGTGCGCCCCGATGGCCGCGACCTCAAGACCATTCGCCCCATCTCGTGCGAAGTCGGCCTGTTGCCGCGCACGCATGGCTCCGCGATCTTCACCCGCGGCCAGACGCAGGTGTTGAGCGTTATCACGCTCGGTTCCCCCGGTGAGGAACAGATTCTCGATGGTCTGGGCCGCGCCGAGAGCAAGCGCTTCATGCATCACTACAACTTCCCACCGTTCTCCACTGGCGAAAGCAAGCCCTTGCGTGGGCCGGGTCGCCGCGAGATCGGACATGGTGCGCTGGCGGAACGCGCTGTAGCAGCCGTTATTCCCGCGCAGGATGAGTTCCCCTACACCATCCGGGCGGTCTCCGATGTTCTCTCCTCGAACGGGTCGACCTCGATGGGTTCCGTCTGCGGCACCACGCTGGCGCTGATGGATGCCGGTGTTCCCATTCACGCGCCCGTCGCGGGTGTGGCGATGGGCCTGATCACCGGTGAGGGCGAGCGCGCCGGAAAATGGGCCGTGATGTCCGACATTCAGGGCATCGAGGACGCGCTTGGCGATATGGACTTCAAAGTGGCCGGTACCGCCGATGGTGTGACCGCGCTGCAGATGGACATCAAGGTCAAGGGCATCACCTACGAGATCATGGCGAAGGCGCTTGAGCAGGCTCGCGAGGGTCGTCTCTTCATTATGGAGAAGATGCTCGACGCCATCGAAGCTCCCCGCGAGGAGCTCTCGGAGTACGCGCCGCGTATTCAGACCATCAAGATCAATCCCGATAAGATCGGTGCAGTCATCGGCCCAGGCGGCAAGATGATTCGCAAGATTCAGGAAGAGAGCGGAGCCAAGCTCGACATCGAGGATGATGGCTCTGTGAACATCTCGGCCACGTCCGGCGAGGCCATGCAGGCGGCTATGGACGCGGTACGCGCCCTCACCGAAGAGGTGGAGGTAGGCCGCATCTACACTGGCACCGTGAAGCGCCTCGTCGATTTCGGCGCGTTCGTCGAAATCCTGCCCGGCAAAGAGGGTCTGGTACGCACCTCGCAACTGGCTGACTACCAGGTGGCGCGTCCAGAGGATGTCGTCTCGGTCGGCGACGAGATTACCGTGATGGTGATCGAAGTTGACCCGCAGGGCCGCGTCAACCTCTCGCGCCGCGCAGCTTTGAGCGGCGAAATGCCCTCGCAGGCTGAGCTTGAAAGCGAGCGCGCGGGCCGCGTCAATCGTGGTGGTGGCCGACCCGGCCCCGGTGGCTACGGACGCGACAATTCGATGGGCCGCGGCGGTTACAATGATCGCGGTGGCAGTCGAGGCCCCGGTGGCTACAACGACCGCGGTGGCTACAATGATCGCGGCGGCAACCGGGGTCCCGGCGGCTACAATGATCGCGGTGGCAACACCTATGGACAGCGCCGCCCGATGGGTCCCGGCACCTCCGGCCCTAATCGCGGCCCCAGTGGCCCGCGTCGTGAAGGTGGTTTCGGCCAACGTCCACCTGAGCGCCGCTGGTAAGAGAGAATGAAGCCGAAAGGGTGGTGACGGTGGCGCGCCACCTTCACCACCCTTTCGGCTTCATGTGTATATTGAGAGAGGTAGATATGTCAGCAGAGGAGAAACTGCAAGAAATCGCGGCTGAGGTCTGTACGTGCGAGCAATGCGACCTCTGGAAGAACCGTACACGCGCAGTTCCAGGCGAGGGCAGCCCCACCGCGAAAATCTTCTTCATTGGGGAAGGCCCCGGTTTCCACGAAGACAAACAGGGACGCCCTTTTGTCGGCCCCTCCGGCCACCTCCTGGACGAACTCCTGGCAAGCATTAACCTGAAGCGCTCAGACGTGTTTATCACCAACGTGGTCAAGTGTCGCCCACCTGAGAACCGCGACCCCTTGCCCGTTGAGATCAAGGCGTGCAGCGATTATCTTGACCGGCAGATCGCGACCATTAACCCCCTGGTGATCGTCACGCTTGGCCGCTTCTCAATGGCGAAATTCTTTGCAGGCGAGAAGATTTCGGCCATTCACGGTCGCCCGCGCAAGACCGCGGGCCGTATCGTCATCCCCATGTTCCACCCGGCAGCCGCACTGCGCACCGAAAGCTACAAAATCGCTCTGCGCGAAGACTTCAAGAAGATTCCCATCGCCCTCGCCGAAGCCGAGCGCGCAGCCACGGCCAGTCCCGCGAAGGCCGCCCCCGCCAAACCCAAAGACGAACCCCCATCGCAGCTCTCGTTGTTTTAAAACACGGAACAACTGTAGGGGCCGATTCATCGTGCCCACCGCCGATTTATCGGCC
>DASTKE010000046.1:0-13679 GCA_035716105.1 Ktedonobacteraceae bacterium
GGTTCCACGGTGCAAACGACCAGTGGCGATATCACCTTCTCTGGACAGCTTGATTCCAGCGGAAGCTATCGGTTTATCAGCTCAAATGGTTCGATTGATCTGACCCCGCTCAATAGCTCATTTCAGGTAACGGCGACGACCAATAGCGGCGACATCCAGTCTGATTTTTCGTCGGTTGCTGTGCAGCAGACCTCGAATGGCAATGGCGCGGTAATGCATGGCATGGTCGGCAACGATTCACATGCCACGCTGACGATCAGCACCGATAGCGGCTCGATCAACCTTCATTCCAGGTAATACCCGTAGGTGTCAAGTTGAGAACCTGGCAGGCCACCCGCAAGGGGTGGCCCTACTATACGCCACATGAGTCATCTCTAAAAGGAGATTTCAGCAGGCCACCCGCAAGGGGTGGCCCTACTATAGATGATCAGTACGCTCAGCGAGCCGCCTCGAGTATAGTAGGGCCACCCCTTGCGGGTGGCCTGCTGGTTTGCCCTGCTTACTTTGGTACCTATGAGGCACTATGAATTGCGTCCCTACTGCTCTGTCAAATGTGAATCGACGGGTGGAACCTGATACCCACAAGAGGTATCGCTACTTGTTCTATTGAAGGTTGACAGAACACTACAGATATCACCGATCGCTTGTTGGGTACTCACATATACTAGAAGGGAATCGTCTTGTGTGTACTCTGCAAGTGGGAGGTGCCTGTGATGGAAGAGGGTCGTTTTCATGGCCTGGCTCGTCAGGTTTGTGACTTACCTGAGTGCTCTACCGCGCTTCTGCTGCTTGGCTGCCAGGATTCAGCCCTGCGTCACCCCCTGCTCGATCTGCACTCTATCACTGATTACCGCCTGATTGCGACGCATAACGCGGCGGATGCTGCCTCCGTGTTGCGGCAGGAGCGTGTACGCGGCCTGTGTGATATTGCAGTGCAGACGGGACGAGTGCAGCACTCCTCCGCTATCCACTTCCAGTATGGCGCTTTCTGTGTGCGAAGCCTGGCTATCGCGCCTTTCGAGCTGCCCGCGGGAGTACTTGGTTTCTGCATCTTGCTCGACACACGGCTCGATGCCTTTTTCCAGGGGGAATTGCTGCTGTTGCAGTGTTTTCTCCCGATTATAGCGCGGCAGTTGGAACATGATATGTATCGTCTCGATGCTCCATTGGATGAGCAGAGAGAGGAGCGCTTCGGCGGTAGAAATGAGCTGTCCTCTGGCAAAAAGGAGATTCGTGGACTGGAACAACGCATCACGGCATACATCCAGAAGAGCGCGCAGCCTTCCGGGCAACTGGCAACTGTGCAAAACGGGCAGGAGGAGGCAGAGCGCATCAATAGCAAGTTCCTCTCGATGGTAATGCATGAACTTCGCACGCCCTTAACCGCTATCAAGGGCTACGCCGGACTGCTGCTGGCCTATCGTATTGCCGAGCCGCTTGCTGAGCCGGAACGAGAGGCGCTTGGTACGGTGGGAATGTCCGATACTATAGAAATGACCGCGGCCCGGCAGCAGCGATATCTTACGACCATCATGGAGCAAGTCACCCACCTGGAAGTGCTGGTGGGTGATTTGCTGGATATCTCACGCATCCATGCCGGTCGCCTCGTCTTACGCTGCGCGCCCGTCGATCTTACGCTGCTGTGCAGGCGTGTGGTTGAACTGGTGCAACAGCGCGTGAATCAGCAGCCAACATCTCTGGTGCCGCCCTGTGAGATACGCTTTTTGCCGGCTGCCGGACTGCCTCTGGTGTGGGCCGATCCCGATCGCGTGCAGCAGGTGTTAACCAATTTACTGGACAACGCCGTGAAATACTCGCCGGGTGGCGGACGTATCGAGGTGTGGGTTTCCCTGTGCGGGCCACATGGTGGATGTGAGAGCTACAACGTGGCGTTGCCTGCTCAGCAAGAGACGCTCGTACAGGTAACGGTGCGCGATCACGGCATAGGCATACCGCGAGGGCAGCAAATGCATTTGTTTAAGCCATTTCGCCGCCTGGAACACCCACTGACCTATGATGTGACAGGAGCAGGGCTGGGCCTGTACATCGCCCGCAAGCTGATCACGGCTATGGATGGACAGGTTTCCCTGGAGAGCGGTGAAGGTGAGGGAACAAGCATCACATTTACCTTACCGGTCGATAAAGTGACCGGTAGACTGGCTGGAAAAGCTGATAGACAGGTTGGATCAGGGATATCCGTCCTTGAGGGGGAAGTTGTAGGGGCGATGCCTTGTGCTCGCCCGCGGTCGTGAGAGATCGGCCATCACGGTCGTCCGTCTCTCGCCGTCTCTGTCCCCCGGACAGCCTCCCGGACGGCCTCAAGGCATCGCCCCTACAACTTCCCCTGTCTGGCTCTTGCTAAAAGCCAGGCAGTTTGATATAGTGTCCCTGACAGTGAAAGAAGTTTCATGAAGATAAAGGGACAAGATATGTTGATTGGCCTGTTGGAAGATGATGTCGCTATTCAGGAAATGCTTCTGCTTGTACTCAAAGATGAGGGGTACGAGGTTAGTGTGTATCCTACAGCCGAAGCCTGTCTGGGGGCATTAATAACGACCGAACAGCTTCCTTCTCCGATTGACCTCCTGATTATCGACTGGCGTTTGCAAGGTTCCGCCTCGGGAACCGAGGTCATTCGTCAGATACGCGAGCAGTCCCGACTCAGTGCATTGCCCATCATCCTGACGACCGCGGCCACCTTCAGCGATACCGAAACGCTTCAGAACCTGCACGTTTCTTTTCTGGAAAAGCCCTTTGAGGTGGACCAGATGGTTCACCTGATTCACGACCTGCTACAATCTCGTCCTCACCTGGACCCTGATCCTGCTCCTTAGAATACGCAAAAACACAGACTATGCAAAGTGCCACGCAAAAAACGCCCCCTCGCTGCGTCTATACTCTGTACGCATCACTGCGTGCCTTCGAGGGAGATTCAGAATGGAGAGCCGAGAGATCGGGTCTACGTCCTTGAGGGGCAAGTTGTAGGGGCGATGCCTGGTGCTCGCCCGTGATGGCCCCAATCGGCGGGCGTCCGTCTCCGTCCCCCGGACGGCCTCAAGGCATCGCCCCTACTTGACGTTCCAAATTGAAATAGGGTATAGTCTTAATTGCGGTGTTTAACCCCTTATTTTCATGCTAGCTGCCGGGAACAGCTATCGTACCCGTGGATCGTGAAGTAGGTTTTGGTTCCGTGTATGTGGTGGGGAAATGCTCTCGTCTCTCGAAATGTGATCCACTACATAGACACGTACATGCGCCATACTCATAATTGCAATAAACCGCTTTTTCATGAGAATGACCTTCATTCATTAATAAAGGGAAGAAACGAGGTGCGTAGCGATGAGCATGAGTCAACGTCGTATCGGAAAGTATGAACTTCAGCAGCGTCTGGGAGATGGCGCTGTGGGCGAGACCTGGAAAGCGTTCGACGGCTCGCAGCGGCACTATGTTGCTATCAAAATCATCCCGGCCAATGCGCAGGGCGGGGAGGATTTCAGCTCGCGTTTCTATCGAGAGGGGCAAATCCTGACCACGCTCCAGCACCCCAATATTGTCCCGGTACGGGATTTTCGCCTCTTACAGGATGGGAATGAAGCCTACATCATCATGGATTATGTGGAGGGTACCTCGCTCGCGGACTACCTGAAGACGACCGCCCACACAGGAAACATTCCCTCTGCGGACGAGATTGTGCGTTTATTGGCCCCTGTTGCCTCCGCGCTTGACTACGCCCAGCAGCGCGGCGTCATCCACGGCGCGCTCAGGCCAGCGGCGATCCTGCTCGACCGCTCGATCAATTTCCCGCCGGGCGAACCCAAACTCACCGATTTCGGGTTCAATTTCTCGCGCAATCCGCTGGCGCTTCCGCCGGGCGACATCGCCTATATCTCGCCGGAGGCCGCACAGGGTCTGGCGATCACCAGCCGCAGCGATCTGTACTCGCTGGGAGTGATTCTTTACGAGATGTGTACAGGGACGCTGCCTTTCTCAGGCGATACCAGCGGCGATATCTTGATGCAGCATATTCACGGCATCCCTACCTCGCCGACACTCATCAACCCGCGCATTTCTCCCGCGCTGACGGGGGCCATCATGCGCAGTCTGGCTCGAGACCCCGCGGCCCGTTTCCCAACCGCCTCAGCATTAGTGACGACGGTGGCGAAGGCCCTGGGTGTGAGCGTACCGGAGAGCATCAGTAGCCGTTCGCAACCGCTGCCCACGATCCTCAATCCATCGTCGCAGAGTGGTATCAGTGGATCTCTGAATGCCGTGAGTGGTCCGTCATCTCCGGCTCAATGGCCATCAGAGATGCTGCCAACATCTCCAATCGAATGGCCGTCACCGGGGAGGTCAGCATCACCTACGCCTGTGCCAGCAGGTGATGCGAGCGGCACGAGGCCCGCGTTGCCACCGCCTCCGGTCGTCTCTTCTTCCACGCCCGTCTTGCCCCTGACACCGACCGCGGCTCCTGGGGCGCGGATGGAGATGAATATGCCAACCGTCCTGACATCATCCTCAACTCGTATTGACCCGGCAGGCGCGGCTATTCCCATGACTTCGCGCTCCTCGTTCCCGCCGCAAGCGCCAGCGCAGACCGAGCCATCACCACTTCCTGCTCGCCCGGTACGCAGAAAGCGACCCGGATGGCTCTATGTCGGACTGGTGGTAGCGCTGCTGATTTTGCTCCTCGGCTCCGCCTTCGGCATATACCGCTTTATTCTCGGCGGGTCATCAGCCCAGCCTGTCGTCGTGGGACATGCCTTCTTTGTGAGCAGTGGTCTCTTGAGCAGCCAGAACAGCAATCAGGGCATCACCGATGAATTCCAGATCAATCTACAGAACTTGCCAGCTCCTCCGGCGGGGAAGAGCTACTACGCCTGGCTGCTGAGCGACCAGGAAAGCGTGCAGGTTGCCCTCGGTCTCGGTGTATTGTCACCGCAGTTGACGCTGACGTACAATGACCCGCAGCATAACAACTTGCTTGCCAACTATAATCACTTGCTGATTACCGAGGAAAGCACGAATCCAGCGCCAACGAGTCCTTCACCAGATACTGGTGCCTGGGTGTATTCTTCTGCATTTTCAACCACAAAGAACCCGCAGGATACGGTCAATCATTTCAGCCTGTACGATCACCTGCGACATTTGCTCTCGTCCGACCCGAAGCTTGCGAAGGTGGGGCTCAATGGTGGGCTGGATATCTGGCTCTACCGCAACACCTCCAAGATTCTGGAGCAGGCAGGCAGTGCCAGGGACTTGCAGAAACAATGCGTTGCCAATACCGCCAGCGCCGCTTGCGATTCCGTTCACCGGGCGCTGGTGCGCATTCTGGACTACCTCGATGGCAGCCAATTTGTCTGGCGAGATGTTCCTACCCAGCCACAGGTATTGATTGACCCAACCATTGCCCGTGTTGCCCTGTTGGAATTTGACACGGTGAATCAGTTCCCTCCGGGCTACCTGGAGCATATAGGGAGTCATTTGCGCGAGATTACGATTTCGCCCGCTGTGACGGCAGAGCAGCGGACACTGGCTATTCAGATTGGTCACGCCATCAACAACGTGCAGGTCTGGTTGGACGCGGTTCATCAGGATGCGGCGCAACTCGTGAAAATGAGCAATAGCCAGTTGGCCTCGGCATCGGCAGTGAGCACCTTCAATGATCTGTTTACCAATGCCAACTATGCCTTCATTGGAAAGTTCGATCCGAATACAAGCACAGTGCAGCAAGGTGTGGTGCAAATTCATTACAGCATTCAGGGTCTGGCAACCTTCGATGTTACTCCTTGCACAGTCACGAGTGGGCAGAATAGCTGCGCATGAATGAGGAAGGAGATACAGCCATGAGTACACATCCACGACGCATCGGCAAATATGAACTTCAGGAGCGACTGGGTTATGGTGGTATGGCGGAGGTCTGGAAAGCGCTCGATACGCACCTCCAGCGGTACGTAGCCATCAAACTGCTGCATGCTGATTTGAAAGAAGATCCTCATTTTATTGTGCGTTTCGAGCGCGAAGCGCAGTTAATCGCCTCGCTGCACCATCCCAATATCGTGAAAATCCATGATTTTCAGATCGACACCTCTGAGCCGGGGGGGCCTGTCGCCTATATGGTCATGGATTATGTTGAGGGTCAGACCCTGGCGCACTACATCAGCAGTACCTCTGGTCGCGGGAATATTCCCTCTCCCGCGGAGATAACACAGCTTTTTACCTCTATCGGCCTCGCCATCGATTACGCCCATCAAAAGGGAATGATTCACCGTGATATCAAGCCGGCAAATATTCTGCTCGATGGCCGGAACACCGCTCGCAATCCGATGGGCGAACCCATTCTAACCGACTTCGGCCTCGCCCGGCTCACGGGAACATCCGCTGCCTCGCTCACCGCAACGCAGATGGGTACACCGCTCTACATTTCACCGGAGCAGGTAAGTGGCTATCCCGGCAATGAGCGCAGTGACATCTACGCGCTTGGCGTCATCCTGTACGAAATGGTTACTGGCACGCTGCCCTTCCGGGGCGAGAATCCGACGGTTGTGATGTCACAGCATCTCAATGTGACGCCGACCAATCCTTCGCTGATTAATCCGAGCATTCCCTCTGCCCTGGCGATGGTCATCATGCGCTGCCTCGCCAAAGAGCCGGATGCTCGCTTCCCCAGCGCCTCCTCGCTGGCCACCGCCATCGCGGAAGCGCTGAACATGCCAGTACCGGAAACCCTGAGCAACCCGTCCTACCCTGTAGATGCCGAGTATATGCCAACCTATATTACGCCCGTTCGCTCTAGTATACCGCTGGGAATGACACCCTCTTCTCCCGGATGGCCTGCCGCGCAATTAACGCCTCCGGCCTCACCGGGCCAGACTGGCTCACAGGTTGCGCTCTCGTCAAACGGCGGGCAGCGTACGCCCACTGTCGCGCCGGGCAATAGCAACCCTGGTTTGTTTTCCGCCGGCTATACAGAGCCACAGGCTACGTCCCTTTCTTCCACACAGCCGTACTCAATGGGGGCACCCGGCACGGCGACCACTCCTGCTGGCGGCAATGCACTCGCGCCGGTGCAGCCTGTACCGGTTACTCCACGTCTCGCGAATGAGCCTCCATCGCGTCCACCAAAAAGGTCACGATGGTTGCCTTTCGTATTGATTGCCCTTGTCATCATCGTGTTGGGTGGCTCGCTGGGAGCCTACTTTCTGTATGTCCGCGCCAATTCTGGTGGCGGGCAGGTTGCAGGGGGGTCGATAGTGGGCCATGCGTTTTATGTCAGCAGTGGGCAATTGGGTGATGGCGCACAGGGCATCGCCGATCAATTGCAGGTCGATTTGCAGAACGTTCCGGCTCCTCCGGCGGGAAAAAGCTACTACCTCTGGCTGTTAGCCGACAAAGATACGACGTCGGTTCCCGATTTCCTGGTGCCAGCGCCGATCCATCCGCCGCTCTTGCTGACCAATAACCTACCGGTGCAGAAAAATGGCACAGTTCAGTACAAGTACCCCGGCGATGCGCAGCACAACGATCTGCTCTCAGCAACCAGCCGTCTACTGATTACGTTGCAAACTGCCGGGCAGTCACCCGCCAGCCCTTCCACAGACACTTCTACCTGGATATATTACGCGCAGCTCCCCCAGGCATATATCCCGAAGGATGCCAGTGGGTTGCATTTGAGGGGCCTCGATCATATTCGTCACCTGTACTATAATGAGAACCACCTGCAAGTAAAAGGTCTCTACGGTGGACTGGACATCTGGATCTTCAGAAACACGGAAAAGATTATGGAGCTGTCCACCAGCGCACGTGATGACTTCGACGGAACCACCAAAAATTACCAGTTGATGCATAACCTGTTCATCGAGATTCTGGACTACCTGGATGGCATACCAAACGTCCACTTTGATATACCGTTCAATACTCCTGTCGAGGCCGACAACACCATTGCCCAGATTGGCTTACTGCAGGTCAATCAGAACCAGAATCCACCTGGCGACCTCGATCACATGCTGCTGCATATCAACGAGCTTAACAGAGCGCCCGATGCCTCGTTGCAAATGCATACACTCTCACAGTCAATCGTGGTGGCGACGACAAACGCAAAAACGTGGTTGCAGAAGGTGCGAGCCGATGCTAAGCAGCTCTTCAACATGACGCCTGCTCAATTGACGCAGCCATCGGCTCGCGCCTTGTTAAACGATATGGTCACACAGGCCACCTTTGCCTATATTGGTCAGCTCAATCGAGCTACCAATACCGTCAATCCAGGCGTGCTCCAGGCGCACTACGACGTGCAAAAGCTGGCGACCTTCGATATCACAAAGGATGTGCCAAAGAGCCTCTGAAAAGCGTCTCACAAGACGATGGTGTAGCGAGCTAGCGTTCTCTACACCATCGTCTTGTCAGTTGTCTGGCAAAATGTGAACCATTGCATTGACATTATCGGCTCTGTCCCCAATAATGGGAGCAGATAGATATGATGAGGTGTAGGGGCCGATTCATCGCGCCCATACAGGGATTCGCGCCATTGCCGGATTATTTTATCGAACTCCTTTATCGGCCCCAGGCCGTAGGCTGATCAATCGGCGATGGGCGCGATGAATCGGCCCCTACAACAATACGTACATAGGTATGACAGGAGTGAGCATGAGCACGGAGCCGCGCTATCTTGGGAAGTACGAACTGCGCGAACGCCTGGCACGCGGCGGACAGGGCGAAGTCTGGAAGGCGTTTGATACGCAGCTACGACGCTATGTTGCCATTAAGCAACTCCATGCCGACTTGCAGTCCGATCCCGATTTCGTCTCGCGTTTCGAGCGCGAGGCGCGCTTCATTGCCTCGCTGCACCACCCCAATATCATGCAGATTCACGACTTTCAACTGCTGCCTGCTACCGGCTCCAGATCCTCGACCGCTTATATGGTGATGGATTATGTCGAAGGGCAAACACTGGCTGACTATATCCGCAACACCTCGCGCAAGATGCAATTTCCCTCCGCTGCCGACATCGTCTATATCTTTACAGCAGTGAGCCTCGCCCTCGACTACGCCCATGGGCGAGGCATGATTCATCGCGACATCAAACCTGCCAATATTATGCTTGACCAGCGCTCGACCAGCCGTCACCCGCTGGGCGAGCCGACGCTGATGGACTTTGGCATTGCCAAATTGCAGGGGGCTGGGGCCGACACGACCAAAATCCTGGGGACGCCGCTCTATGTCTCACCCGAACAGGCGCAAGGCCGCGCGGGCGATAATCGTAGCGATCTCTACTCGCTTGGTATTATTCTCTATGAAATGACTACGGGCGTCACGCCATTTCGTGGCGACTCCCTGATGGTTATCCTGATGCAGCACTTGCAACAAATTCCCACGCCGCCTGCTTTGATCAACCCGGATATTCCACCCGCTTTATCTGAGGTCATTCTGAAAAGCATCGCAAAGGAGCCGGATGCCCGTTTCCCTAGCGCCGCAGCTATGACCATCGCCATTGCCGAGGCCCTCAACGTCCCGGTTCCTCCTGAATTACGCACACCTATTACACCGTCTGAGAGCCGTGGCATGCATTCCTACAACCCATTACAGCCTTCGCTGCCACTCGGAATAACGCCTATACCGTCAGCACCCGTCGACTTTCAAGGAGTGTCTCCTGTTATCACACCTCCGCCCGCGTATCTCCCGCCAGCACACAGTGGAAACAATCGGCAGGCCGCCTTAACGACTCCTGTTGCTGGCTGGCCAGATGGAGCAGCGTTGCCGAACGCGGGCCTGAACACACCGCAATCGGCACCGCCTGTTCCGCCACCGGCGCGGCTCTTTCCCAGGCAGCGCAAAACCTTGTACAAGGTTTTGCTCGCCTTGCTTGTTGTCATTGTCGCTGGCTCGGGACTTCTCTATGCCTACTTCACTGTGAATAAGGTATCAAGCACCATTGCGCCAAATACGGTCGTTGGGAAGGTCAGTTTCCTTAGCGTCAGCTCGCCTGGTACTGCCGCGGGAACCATTAACGAGCTACAGATTACCATTCCGCACGCGCAGAACGCGCCCTCCCATACGCACTTTTATGCATGGCTGCTCACCGGAAGTGAAAATGTGCTGCCCAGGTACTGGCTATTGCCAGCACCAACTTCAGATGGCAACCTGACCTTTACAAAGACCGATTCCCAGCTACTGGCGAACAATCCTACTTTTTTTCTCATTACGGCTGAAAGCAGCAATACTGGCTCTCCCTCCTTTATTCCCAGCGCACGTTTTTACTATGCCACCCTCACTTCTCCCATTAAGCAGTCAACTCCATTCGATATTCGCACCTGCCCCCAGGATAGCACTCAAAACGTGTGTTTCTCTTACTAAGAGCGTGCGTTTCTCTTCAAAACAGGAGGGCATGGACTGTCCCCAACATTAGAAATTCATTAAAAATGGGAGAGGGCAATTTTCATCTCTTCCATCTCCTTTGTCTATAGAATATAATTTTATCCACGCATGTCTATCTACAAAGTTCAGTGAGTGGGAGTGCTATCCGTCAATCGCTTTTGACGGAGAAGTTATAGATTGCACTAGCAGGCCACCAACACTTCTGAACGTCGTCGCGGCAATGGACGGGGGGAAAATCTGGAAGGAGTGTGTGTGAGATGAGAAAGCGCTACAAGAGCAGTGAGTACCTGGTCTGTGATTCCAGAGATGTTACCCAGTTGGCCTTTTTGCAATTGAGCCAGCAAGAAGAGAAGAGGCTGCGCGAGATCATCGATATTCTGGCGGAATATGGCTGGAGTTACGGGGAAGAGGTGAGAGAAGACGGCTATCCCTGTGTAGTCAGCTCTATGCTCAAAATCGTTGTTGGTCAGGAGCGCCGGGTTCCTCTGGATGTACGCAGTAGCCTCTTGCTTTACGATCTGGGCAGCCTGCTCACCCTCATCGATCAGGCAGAGAACCCGCAAAGCGATGGGGGACTTAAAGGATTGGAATTGCTTTTGCGGCAGCGACAGCGAGAAACGGAACTTATCGCGGATTACGAGGCGCGACAACGCAAATACGTAGGCGGTTAACGAGCCAGCCTGCGTTATGCGCTCCGATCCTCTTTTAAACTGTGTATGTCGCCAATGTCACTACGATATGGACTTATGAGACACCGCGTTTTCAGGATCGCTGCTCGCCCCCTCGACAGCTTGACGAACCAGCGTATAGCCCACGCCGGGGACCGTCAAGAGATAGTGAGGGTGGGCCGGATCGGGTTCCAATTTTTGCCGCAAATGGAGGATATGGGCTTTGATAAGCGTCGTATCGCCATCGTTGCCAAAACCCCAGACATGGGAAATAATTGAGTCGTGGGTGCAGACCATGTTGGCATTTGTCGCCAGTAAGTGCAACAACCGACTTTCCGTTGGTGTCAGGCGAATGACTTTGTCAAAGAGACGCACTTCATTGTGCGATGCGTCAACGCAGAGCGGGCCAACGGTGATGAGAGAAGACCGCTCCTGGCTCCAGGTGGAGCGCACACCACGGCTGACGGCGCGAATATGGGCGAGCAATTGCCCCGGAAAGAAGGGCTTGTGAAGGTAGGCATCGGCCCCCTCATCCAGGCAGCGAATCTCGTCTCGTACATCGTTACAATCATTCATCACCAGCACCAGTGCGTCATGCAGTTTTCGCATATCACTGCACAACCGAAACGCTCTGGTATTCTCTCGCGCCGTATCGAGAATGACCAGATCCGGTTGGTGTTGCTCCCATTCGACTTTTGCCCGTTCCCATGTATAAGCGCGATGGACTTCATGTCCAAGTGATTTCAACCATCCGACAAGCATCTCAACCAGATTATGATCACGATCAACAATCAGCAGTTTCATGAGCCGTCTCCATCCACTCCTCATTCTGATTTAGAACGTTTCACTTCAGCAATGAACTGTATGGCTGACCTGCTATACTATAACCTATATATTCCGTGATTTCAATGGATATCTGCACACTCTGTATCACACAACTCCCGCCTGCGGAAGCCCCGCTCTTTTGAAGGCGGGGAGGAAGCAGGCGTTGCTTTCAGACTGCCTGGGTTGTGAGGGACGTTTCGTTTGTCCCAAAGCGTGTCCCTTTCTGATAGCTGTAGCCATCGCTGCGGTGCAGAGGATGGCAATAACGAGCACTGATCCCTTGCACCCGTCCGGCTTTTGTCTGAATATCAAAGGATCCGCTCGCTCGCACTAAGACGCGTCCTGTATACGTTCCCACCTTCTTCCCAGAAGGGACAACAGCGCGTACCAGGTCGCCTGTCTTGAACCCAGAGCTGCGTCCTCTTTGTTTCGGCTTGCCCCGTGGGAAGCCGAAGCGATCCACATTGGTGACCTGCCGACACCCGTGTCCTTGCGCCGTGATGACGATTGGGGAGACGGCGGCCAGGTTCAATATCTCCGGCGTACTGCGTCCCACACAGGCCGCGTCAGTCCAGTGGGCTTTCGGCAAGCCCCGCACAGTACGGTTGTACTTCGTGAGTCCACCTGAGCCGCATTCAATTGGCAGGCCCAACGCTTGTAAGCGTCGGTATAACGCCCAACGGCTGGCATTGACGGCAGCAGCATCTTTGAGCGGTGCTTTGGCCTGAGCAAGCATCTTTTGCAAGAGATTGGGTTTGTGCTTCAAGAAGGCACGGATGTCCTGTGCTGCCTTCTTCTCATTGCAAGGGTGACAGGCCAGCGTCAAGTTACATACCCGGTCGTCGTGAGATTTGACTCTAGGGCTGATATGCTCAATCTCAAGCGGGACATCCTTCGCTGCGCAATAGGCACATTGCCGTCCCCATATCTCCAGCAGATACTCGCGTATTTCATAGCCCGCGAGTACGCCCTGTTGGTACTCGATCCCGCTGATCTCTGGATTGTCCATCTGCTGCAGATCGAACTTCACCAGTTCGAGGCTGATGGCGGTGATGGAGCAGAGCCCAGACAAGCGCTGCACCCAGGTCAGCACATTGCTGATCCGACTGTGCAGAGAAGGAGGCAACCAGCCTGGCTTCTGGTTTCTCCTATTGGAGAAACGAGGCTTCCTGTAGCGGGTTTTGCGTTGGCGACGTGATCGTCGGACCGCTCGTCTCCTTGCGAGGGATTTGGAAATCTGGTGTCCGCGATGACGCAGTTCGGCGGCAAAGACGACCTCGCCCGAGGCATCATTGAGGACCGCTATCCCGGTGGTCTTGCTGCCGGGATCGAGCTTGAGCCGCAACGGCTCGACCTGTGGGGAAGCGACGGCGGAGTTGAGCATGATGGTGAAAGGGAAGCGCCGCCAAACGGCTGCCCTTCCCCGCTTGAGCAACAGGCGCGCATATCCCGGATGGACCGGGTCAAGCGGTTGCCTGTTCGTATCGAGTACAAAGACTTTTGACATTTCTTTGTCCTTTCGGACCTCCGCTTGCGCGGGTGATGGGGGCCTCGTCCAGGTTCGTGGAAGGTTTGGCGATGCAAGCACTGAGTTAACCCGTTAGCTCTGTTTAACCTGTCATCCGTAGCGGTCGGGGCTGGCCCACGCACCCCAACGTACCTAATTTCTTCCCGAACGGAGCCTCTGTTTCAAGGCTTGGACTGGTCATGTTCCGGGCTTACAATGTCCCGTGAGGATGCTACAAGCCCCCGCCATTCTTGCGGGGGCTCATGACGAATCCCATTATTTATAGTACCTGTTAACGCCAGCCGCCGGTT
>DASTKE010000047.1:0-3677 GCA_035716105.1 Ktedonobacteraceae bacterium
CCGTGTCATCAGTGATGTAACCATTATACCCGTCGATAATTTGTGTGCGTAAGCCCGTCACAGAGGTGCCGATAACAGGCTGATATTTCCACATCGCCTCCGTCACCGTCAATCCGAAACCTTCCCGAATTGAGCGTTGCAGGATAACGCTGGAATAGCGTTGAAAGGCGTTCACTTGCGGGTGTTCTATCACAGTAGGGTCGTAGAGCAGATGAATATCCGGGTCTGCGCCTGCTTCGCGCTGTACGTCCTTGAGTGTCTCCACCGCTTTGATATCATCAGCCGCCTCCAGTGCGCCGACCAGAGCTACCTGAACCGAAGGGAGCTGCTGCTTTACAAGCCGGTACGCATCTAGAACCTGCCAGGGGTTTTTCCAGTGGCTAAAGCGTGAAACTTGCGTGATGAGCGGGCGCGTTGTATCGATACCACAACGAGCAAGCATTTCCAATCCCTGTTCAGGAGCAATATAGCTATTTTTTTCGCTGAAAGGGTCTATCGTTGGTGTGATTACATAGCTCTTTTCTGGTGGCAAGTCCTTGAAAATGGAGAGCGGCGTGTTAAAAACACAGACTTTATAGGTATCAAGGTACTGTTCGATGTATGCCTTGCCAGATGGGTCTGGATTTGCTGTGTCCACGTGGGACATCCAGACGGCTGGCCGCATCCAGCCGAATAATGCTGCCAGGGGAGCAAGCTGGAAGTCATGAACAAAGTATATATCAGCCGCGCTGTCTTCTGGTCGGCTGAGTACGGGGGTATGCAGGAGTGTATTGAGCAGTCTTTGGTGTTCTTCCTGAGAGATATCGCCGTGCTCGATACCCTGGAGAAGATCGGCGAGACGCGCCGTAAACTGGTTAGAGGTTGCATCTAACGAAATCACTTTCCAGTTATGCGGAATGCCGAGTTCATTCATAAGCGGAATGAGTTCATGCAGAAGTTCCGCCACCCCTCCACCTTCGGCTGTTGTATTGAAGTGGAGGACGCGCAGGCCCTGCAAAGACTCAGCGGCACGATATACCTGTGAAAGCAAATCTTCTCCAACAAGCTGGCTATACCTGTCTAACGATGCAGATCTTTTCATAAGTGATTCTTCCTTCTTCCTTCTTCAGTATTATTGAGTGTTATACATCTCTCCATATATATACAAAGCAGACGCCCATAACGATACTCGACAGTTCATGTATCTGTAGCAGAGATTACCGTGTCTGTAGTTTTCGGAAAACCCGCGGGAACACCTATATCCTCGTTCTCCGGTGCGCAGCGGGGGTGTGATCGACTGGATTTGAAAGAACCAGTAAGCCAAAGGTACTGTCTTGCCTTCTTTTTCCTGCACAACGCGGCGAAAATGCTCGGAAAATGCGTCTGGCAGCGTTCAGAGAAAATAGAACGTATTGGACGCATTTTTCGGTGTATGTATGAAACAGGCGAGAGAAGGTTTGTAGTATGAAGCTTCGTAGTATCTATCCTGTAATTGGCGTTCCCTTACTTTGCCTCATTCTGATGGGAACACTGCTGATGGCGCATGTCGTCCCGTCTCCCTTTACGCACGCGGCGGAGGATGTTGGCCGTGTCAAGCTGCCCAACAGTATTTCCGCCTTCACAAAAAAGAGCAAGATGATTACGCAGGCGGCGACCAGCCAACCGGTGACGCTTTCGATTGGGCTGGGTCTGCGCAATCAGGCGCAGTTGGAGACATACCTGCAACAGGTGTCGACGCCGGGATCGGCGTTGTACCATCATTATCTGAGTCCTGCCAGCTTTGCCGCGCTTTACGGGCCATCGCCTGCCAGCGAAGCGGCGGTGCTCGCTTTCCTGCGGGCGCAGGGCTTCACCATTACACGCACGTATGCCAATCACCTGCTGATCGATGTGAGCGGCACGGTGGAGCAGGCGGAGCAAGCCTTCCAGGTGCAGATCAACAACTACCAGGCTAGCAATGGCAAGCGTTTCTTCGCCAATGGAGACGCGCCCTCGCTGCCCTCAGATGTCGCGCCCTTCGTGGCCTCGGTCGCGGGGCTGGATAACGTTGTCCAGTACGGGCGTGCTCCCCTGACTCCCACTCCGGCCTCCGCCGCGCTCGCCGCCAACAGCTCTGGCATCGCCTGCCCGAAGCCAGGTGCGCCGACCGTTCCGACCTCCTATACGCCTCAACAGATCGCCACTGCCTATAATTTCAATGCGCTCTACAACGCGGGCTACATGGGCGAGGGCCAGACGGTGGGTCTGCTCGAACTCGACGGCTTCTCGCCAACCGATCTTTCTATCTACGCCTCCTGTTTTGGCGGCAAGTACGCCGCTGTGAAAACCATCCCCATCGACGGCTTCGGTGGCGCGCCGGGACCGAACGCGGCGGAGGTCGAACTGGATATGGAGATGGTGCTGGGTCTCGCGCCGCGCCTGGCCTCGCTGCGCGTTTACGAAGCGGCCAATTCGCTCGCTGCCTACAACGATGCCTGGGCGCGCATCATCAGCGATGACGTGCCGGTTGTGAGCACAAGCTGGGTCTTCTGCGAGCAGGGGCCGGGCATGGCGAGCGAAATCCAGCAAGAGAGCATCTTCTTCCAGGCGGCAGCCGCGCAGGGCCAGACTATCCTCGCGGCCAGCGGCGATCTCGGCGCGACCGGTTGCTACGATCCGCGCACAGGTGCCAACACCTTCCCCGCCGTCGATGATCCGGCCTCGCAGCCCTATGTGACCGGCGTCGGCGGCACCACGCTGCGCACCAATGCCGACAACAGCTACCAGTCGGAGCAGGTGTGGAACGACCGCTCCATCCAGAACGGGGCGAGTGGCGGCGGCGTGAGCCAGGTCTGGCACATGCCGGTATGGCAGCAGGGGCCAGGCGTGGCGAACGCCTACACGACAGGCTTCCGCGAGGTACCCGATGTCTCCGTCAATGCCGATCCGCAGACGGGCTATGATGTCTACTGCAATGTTGGCAACTGCGCCATCAACGGCGGCTGGATGGTGATGGGCGGTACTTCGGCAGCCGCGCCCGTCTGGGCTGCTATGGTGGCACTCTCAAATGAGGCCGCGATCAAAGCGAACGGCTTCCAGGCAGGCTTCCTCAATCCGAGCCTGTACGATATCAATCATGGCGCGCCCGGCACGTCATATGCCGCCGCCTTTCACGACGTGGTGCCGGTGCAAGGCGCGGTGAACAATAACGACTACGTGGGGAGTGGCACCACCTATCCTACTGCCAGCATGTACGATCTCGCGACGGGCCTGGGTTCGTTCGATGCCTACAACCTGGCGCAAAACCTGCTTGCGCTTGGCAAGTCTGCCACCGTGCAGACGACGCCGACCAGCACGACTTGGTACTTTGCCGAGGGCCGCGTCGGCGCGGACTTCCAGGAATTCCTGACGCTGGAGAATCCCAACGCACAGGCCGCGCAGGTGCGCGTGCAGTACCTGCTAGAAGGCGGCACCGGCCCGGCGATTACACACAGCGTGCCGCCGCAGAGCCGTCTCACCGTCAGCGTCAACGGCGACCTGCGCGTCCCCTACAATGGGACTGGCCACTCACTCTCGATGGTAGTCACATCCACGAATGGTGTGGGCATCGTGGCCGAGCGGCCCATGTACTTCAACTGGCACGGCATCAGCAGCGGCACCGATACACTGGGCGCGACGAAGCTGGGGCAGGATTTCTACTTTGCCGACGTGGAGGCGGC
>DASTKE010000048.1:0-2452 GCA_035716105.1 Ktedonobacteraceae bacterium
GGATGCTCTACCTCGCCGCTGATCTTCAGCTTCCAGTCGGGCGGCAGGCGTTTGGGTGTGGACTCGTAGCTCAGTACAGGCCATTTCTTTGTCAGGTATTGTCCAGGCGGGAGGCGATCTCTGCCATCGGGCCGCTTCTCAACCGGAGCAGCAGATTTTTTGCCGAAGAGATTCATAGAACGATAACTCCTTGTTTGTCAAACAGTGCTCTTAACTTTTCCTACGTATGTATTCACGATAAAGATGATTTTTTAGAAGCATATCGTGTGAAATATGCTTTCGCTTCCATTGAAAGGGCCAGCTTTCTGTTCAGGAGAACAAAGGTGTGGTACGGGTTATTCCAGCAGGTATTACATTTTTTATGCTTTGCGTTTTTGCTTGTCAAGGGGATGAGCGTACATTACAATAGAGGAGTAAATTGCTCTGTAAGAGAGTCCTATTCAATAGATTTTAGGAGAGGGTTATGATTATCGTCTTACTGGCGCTGATTGGGACAATCATCGTCATGGCGATCCTGACTGTTGGGCGACTCTGGTTTGGCAGGCGCGAGAAGTTTGTGGCACAGAAGTTTTTCAGGTGGTTTGCCTGGTATGCTGTGCTGAACTTTATTCTCTGCCTTGTCATCCTCTACGTGTCTGAGCCTGCTCTGACCGGTCCCTTTGGCGGCTGGCAGTGGCTGCTCTGGCCGCTGGTAATTAGCAGCATTGCGAACCTGTTTGCCTTTGCGCGTCCCGCCATGCAGGCGTTGGAGGATGCCTCCGCCGTGAGCCAGGGCCGTTCTCGCAGTGGGAGCGCGACGCGCAGCATTCCCGCCAATGCTTCGCGGGGAGCCATTGCCGCCGGCATCTTTGGCCTGGTCTTTGCTGCCGTGATTGGTATTGTCGTGAGTGGCCTGATCGTCGTCTTCACGACCTGGTTTGACACTAACGCGAAGGCGCTGGCCGCTATCCCCAATATCACGATCGAGAAATCGCCCGCCTTGCCGCCAACCGATCCCAGTCATATTGTGCTGGTCAGTCCGAGCGTGGCGTCATACAAGGGGCAACAGATACTCGGCTCCAACGGGCAGAATCTGGGCTCGGCCTACAGCCTGGACCCTGGCAGCTATACCTTGCAATCGATCAAGCATCATCTGTATTACGTGGCACCTCTGAGCTACAACAATCTGTTTGTCAACCTGAGCAACTCTTCGACACCCGGCTTTGTCGTCGTCGACGCCGAGAATCCACAGGCGGTGCCGCAGTTGTACACCGACCAGGTTCGGGCTGGCTCCTCGATTGCCTACCTGCCAGGCGCGCTTTTGAACCAGGATCTGCTCCGTCACGTCTACCTGAGTGGCTATACCTATGGCCAGTTGGTCGATCCCACGCTGGAACTCGATGACAACTTCCATCCCTACTGGACGATCTCGTTGATGCAGCCGACGCGAGGCTATACCGGCAATGTACTGAGCCAGGTGCTGCTGATTGATGCCCATACCGGCGACATCAAGGTCTACAAGCCGCAGGATGTGCCGGGCTGGATTGATCGTGTCATGCCTTCCGATACGGTGACACAGTACCTGACGTGGTGGGGCCTCTACCATGCCGCGCCCTGGTTCAACCCGTCAGGCGCGGGTCAGCAGTCACCTCCCAGCGATCCGCAGTTGCTCTACAACAACGTCGATCAACCCGTCTGGCTGGTACCCATGACCTCGTCGTCGTCAAACGACAATTCCAGCACGGGCGTCTTTCTTTTCGATACGCACAAAAACCAGGGCGTCTTCTATCCGCTCTCCGGCCTGGGTATTGGAAGCAACGTGCAGGATACGATTCAATCGACGCGAGCCAACATTCGCGGCTATAACGTAGCGAGCATCCAGTTGTACCAGATATATAACACGCCCACCTGGGTTGCCATTTTTGTGCAAAGCACGAGCAGCGGCGACATCTTCCAGGACGTGGGCATCGTCGACGCTCGCAACCTGAATGGCAGCAACGTGCAGTTTGAACCGACGCTTGGGCAGGCGCTGCAAGATTACCAGCAGTGGCTGACCGCGCAGGGCAGTGGCGGCAACACGCCTACGAGCGGTACGACGCAGACGGTGACGGGGAAGGTGCTGCGTATCTCGCCGGTGCAGCAGGGCAGCACGACTGTCTACTACATCCAGGTTGCCGGACAAAACGTGATCTTCACGGCGGACCTCACGCTTTCGCCCAAACTACCGCTTGTCCAACCGGGTGATACCATCACCGGCAACTACCTGAATACGAGTGGCACGGTCAAGAACTTCTCCAGCTTCGACGATCTCACCATCAACCTGGGTGGTCCCGGTAATGGCACCCCCACGCCTGGAACCTCGCCCACACCGGCCTTGACGCCGACACCCACACCGAAACCATAAGGGTGTTTTCCGCTTCTGCTGCAAGGCATGTGGATAGTTAGTTGCTGTATGAGCGTTGGGGCGCGAAGC
>DASTKE010000049.1:0-4547 GCA_035716105.1 Ktedonobacteraceae bacterium
CGTCATTCTGACCATGACGCTCACCACGCCCGGCTGTCCCATGCATGAAGCGCTGGCCGAAGGCGTTGGGGCGGCGCTGGGGAATATTCCAGGTCTGACCGGCGGAGAAATCCGCCTGGTCTGGAATCCACCCTGGTCGCCTGAGCGCATGACCGATCAGGGAAAACGCTTGCTCGGTTTTCTTTAGACAGAAACATGAGCCCGGCAGGCCGTCGGCAAGGGGCTGACACGGGGAGGGTTTTTCTGTAGGGGCGGGGGTGGTTGGGCCTGGGTGCGGGGGCGCTTGCGCCGCCCTCGTTGCCCGGAGAGCAGGGCGAGGCAAGCCTCCCCACCCCGCTGCACCACCGCCCCCGCCCCTACCATCACCTGTCTGTTTCCAAAACACCTCCCCGTGTCAGGCGCAGGTGGCTCACCACGCCTGAGACGTTCAGAGCGGCGATGACGAGACCAGCGCCGAGGATGCCGCCGGTTATTTGCGCGAGCCAGGTGATGTTCAGCAGCATCGCGCAGAGCGTGGCGACCAGTCCCAGGTTGATGCACCACCAGCTGATCCATGCCCAGCGTTCGTGCAGCATCTCGCGCATCAGGGGAACCTTCTGTCGACCCGCCAGTGGTCCGTAGCGCTTTTGCCAGACGAGGAAGGGGACGATCTTATAGAGATAGCCGGTCATGCTCTGTCCCAACCAACCCACCAGCGCGGTCAGCACCAGAGCTGCCAGCACATTCGGTTGTGTCCAACCAGCCGCGACCACCAGCAGACTCGCGGGTACCAACAGCGCGAAGCAGGCTACCGCCGCGATAGCGTGATACTGCGTCACGTCGAGCGACTTGCGGTAGCGCACGCGCAGCAGCCGCCAGTAATCGTAGGCGAAAAGCCAGACCGCGCCTGTGAGCAGCGTGCCTCCGAGCAGGACGAGAAACAGCCAGGAGCCGAGAAAGCCGGTTGCCAGCATGACGATACCCGCGTTGAGCAGTACGAAAATGACGCGGCCCAGTCGGTCGTCGTGTCCGTGCGCCAGGGAGAACATACGAGCAAGCGTATAGGAGACGCCCACGAGCGTCATGCTGAGCCAGCCGGCGAGGCCCAGGGTGATATGGATGGGCAGCAGCCGACCGAACGCCGCTCCCAGGAAGCCCCATTGCAGGTTCAGCGCCGCCGTCAGTCCCAGGCTCACCACTGTACAGAGGTAAACGAGCGAGGCCACCAGAAAACGCACGGTGAGCGGGCGCTTCGGCGCGTGTGCCAGGGTTGTACCCAGAACGACGACGTAATGGGCCACTGCCAGAATTACACCCGTGCCACCCAGAATGATCAACCAGGGCTGCATGAGCCAGAAGCCGCCTACCAGCAGTGCCACGCTCAGGATATAGAGAGGGTATTGCCATCGGAGCAGCCGCGCCGCACGCAGGGGGCCAACGATGATAACCGGCACAAGTTGCAAGGAAGCCCCCATGATGGTCATAGTCAGCCAGCCGAGTGTGGCGATATGAACGAGAGCCAGCACGTGCGGGAAATTCGGGGCCAGCAGCGCCTCCGGCACAATCCAGGGCAACAGGAGGCCGAAGAGGGCGGCTGTCCAGGCACCTGTCAGCAGAAATGGGAGCGGCACCGAGAGAGGGACGCCCTGTTTGCCGGTCATCATCCCTCCGGCCATACCCACATTCGCTGTTCCAGCAGGCGCATTGCCGCTTGCAGACGGCGTTGGCGGGCCCTTAGCCGCGAACAAAGCGCACCATCCATTCACCTGCTGCCGCCTGCCGCGTCTCATGCGCGAAGCCTTGCGCTCCCAGTACGCCATAGAGGGGGACAGGCTCAAATGGAGCGATAATCACCAGCGTCTCGCCCGATTTCACGCTCGCGGCAGCCTCCATGATGCGTGCGAACGGCTCGTCGCCGCGTGCCAGGTCTGGTCGCACGTCAAGCGTCATCGTTCCCTGCTCATGCGTTGTCATCTGCTCTTCCATATGTGTGCTCCTATCTAGAAAATCATAACCGAAGTACCCCTACAGAGAGTCCCCATCAGTTGCAAAAAAGAACCAACGGAGAGTCCCCATCGGTCGCAAAAAAGAACCACAGGCAGGTTTGCAAACCCGCGTGACATCCCTGTCTCAGAAAGCATATACTAAAAGGGAGACCCGGTGATGTGACAAAAGTTGCATGGACAGGATACGCAAGAGAGAAAAGGAAGAACAGACTATGCCTGTTGAGGTTGAAAGGCTGCGCCAGATACCGTTATTTGCCGCGCTTAGCTCTGAAGACCTGGCATCGGTGGCGGCTATGACGGTGGAGCGCCGTTATGATCGTGGAGACATGATCCTGCTGGAGGGAGATATGGGCGGCGCGCTGCACTATGTGCAGGCAGGGCTGGTCAAAGTCTTCAAGACCTCGGCCAGTGGAAAGGAGCAGGTGCTGCGCCTCATCGGTTCGGGCTATACCTTCAACGATGTTCCAGCCCTTGATGGCGGACCAAACCCTGCCAGCGCGGCTGCTCTAGAGCCAAGCGTCATCTATATGATCGGACGCGCCGAGTTGCTTAAACTCATCCGCAGCAGGCGAGAAGTTGCCGAGGCGGTTGTGCAATCGCTGGCTCGTGCTCTGCGCCACCTCGTCGCCCTGGTCGAAGACCTCTCCCTGCGCCACGTAACGGCGCGCATTGCCAAGATTCTGCTCGATCAGGAGGCGGCAGCCAGTGAGGGACGGCTCCAGCACCGTATCACGCAGCAGGAAATGGCCGCGCTGGCAGGTACCGCTCGCGAAGTGGTGGGCAGGGCGCTCAAAGAACTGGAAATAGCCGGTGCCATCGAGATGCGCCAGGGGCGAGCTACCGTCTTGAACCGCGAGCGCCTGCTCATCCTGGCGGGAGGATAGGCCAGCTTTTTCCCTGCTATCGTCATTTTAATGAGGGATGAGTTATGCAAAGGACAGGACTGTAGCATTGTCGAGAAAGAGAGCCTGAGCGTGGCCCCCGCAAGGGATGCCACGCTCAGGCTCTCTTTCTCAACCACACAACCGCCCTATAGTGGTTCCATTTCAGCCGAGCTCAATATCCGCATTTCGGAACTGGACAAGGCCAATCACCAGCAGCACAACAGCGACAGCAATCATGCCCAGGAAGTTTGTCCAGTTCATGCCGAGGAAGACCGGGTTGCCGTACAGGTGGAAAATGGAGAGCGACATGAGCCAGCCAGGAAACTGGATATTCCCTTCGAGTGATTCTTGCAGGTAGGACAGGATAAGATAGGCAGTCACGATGCCCAGCACAGCGCCATAGCGCAGGCGTCCAGAAGCCGCGTAGACCAGGCCCATCGTAATCAAGGCTGGCGGGAGCATAGCGAAGCTGGCGGCGAGCAATCTGCCCTGGTCGACGTCCAGATTGGCGATCTGCGCCCCAATGGTGAGAGCGAGCCACGTCAGGACAGGAGCCAGCAGAACCACCAGGAGATTCGCGCCGAAGCTTTCCAACAGAACCCTGGGTCGTGATTGTGGGGTGCTGAAAACCAGCTCCAGCCGCCCGTTTTCCAGGTCCGAAGACCACTTCAAGGCCAGAGTTAGCGCAAGGATCACAACCAGCGCAGGCACGAACGCGAAGACTATCGTGCCGATCATCGCGGCATTAGTGTCGGTGGGAGTGTCGAACAGGTATTGGGTCAGCCAGGGGGTCTGCTGCACTGCCTGATTGAACGCCTTCTGGATGCCGGGCGTCACGAACTGCAAAGCAGCACAATAGACCACTATGCCGAACAGCCACCAGAAGGAACCCCATCCCTCTGCGAAGAGCATCTGCAAGCCGACGGAGCGCGTGGAGACCTGGCGCTCGGCGCGACTCAGGCTGCGCATGGCCGATTGTGTGCCGCTGATTCTCTCGCGCTGCGACTCAAATGCCGACCTGCCAATATCGCGCCTGGCGAACAAGATGACACTTCCCACCAGACATAGCACGGTGAGACCCAGCGGAACCAGCGCCGCCAGGGGTTGATCAGGGAAACTGGCAATGAGCGGACGATTGAGGTTGTAATAATAGAGCGGCGAGAGATATTGCACCCAGGAGCCACTCAGTTCTCGTCCAACCATCTCCAGAAGCACGAACAGGATCAACAGGCCACTCGCCCAGCCTGCTGCCGCACGACGACTGGCGGTGAATTGAGAGAACAGCAGGGCCACCATGCCAAAGAAGAAGGCCAGCAAGTTCAGGTTCAGCCCCGCCAACAGCGCCCCGACAAAATCGAGCTGTCCACCGCCAAGAGCGGCTTCGCCAGCCACGACCCCCAGCGCGAACAGCAGCGCGATCACGAGCAGCGCGATCACGAGCGCGCTGACCTTCTCCAGCAGCAGGCGGGTGCGTCCCTGCGGCGTAGCGAGCAGCACATCCATGGTGCCGCGTTCCTCTTCTCCGCGCACCAGGCGGGCACCGGCCAGGATGGGCCAGATGCTGAGTAAGATCGGCAGGGTGGTTTCCATGTAGCGAAAGGTGATATACCCTTCGGGGGTATTCATCGCGTAGGGATCGCCGAGAAAGCTGATGATTCGTGCGAAGCTGATAAAGGCT
>DASTKE010000050.1:0-2207 GCA_035716105.1 Ktedonobacteraceae bacterium
TCTGGTTGTTCGCGCCGACCGCAAACTGCTGCATCCCTGGTGCCCAGGCCAGCGCCCGGATCGGCCCACCCACCTGCGAGCGCTGGCGAACCGTACCATTCGGGTTCCAGAGCAAGAGTTGACCATCTACCGAGCCACTTACGAGCATGGAACCATCAAGCGACCAGCTTACGGCATGCACCGGATGCTGGTGCTGGGCGAAGACGAACTGTGCCTTTGCCATCGTGGGTACTGCTGGCCGGGTCGGCTGCTGCTTTGTTTTCATCTGTGTATGAGGCACCTGAGTAGGCGCTGGCTTCGTGGTGGTTGTAAGCACGGTGGGATGTTGTTGCAAGAAACGATAGGCCGTATATCCCGCGCTCGCGGTGCCGACGCCGAGGGCCACGCCGCTCATCAGCAGAAATGTGCGCCGGGGCCACTTGCGCTCTTTCTTTATTGCGGGCAACCTGGCAGAGGTATTTTTCCCCACCACAGGCAAGCCTTGCGAATCCCCCAGCGTGGTTTCGGAGTAAAACCTGGCATCTTTGCTGCCCCCTACACCCTGAGCTACCGGCACTCTTTGCACACCGTGTCTATCTTTCGCCAGCGTCGCTACCGACCCATTCATGACATAGGAGTCCAGGGTCAGCCGCGCACCCTGTCCAACGCCAGCCGCCAGCAGGCTCTTATCTTCCGCCAACACCCGGCCACCGGGATCAGAGCGCAGCAAATAGATCAAGCGATTGCCAAAAAGATCCGTTTGTGGCAGATGTAACTCCTCTACCAAAGCTGGAATCAAGTCCGAAACTGGCACATCGGCAACAATCTCTACCGGGCGTACAGCGCCACGAGCGTTCTCTTCTACCAGGACTTCGAGCTTTTGCATACCATTCTTCCCCCGATTACTTCATAATAATCGCCATTAGTGTATCATGTTGACCTATTTTTATTCATCATTGCAAAAAAACTAGCCAGGAAGAGCTAGTACCAAAAGCAATAGTTTTGCCAAAACAGAGTCTTGTATAGAGAAGGCTCTTTTTCACGCCCTTTCCATCCAAACTAAAGGAGAACATCGTATGCTACACCGATTGATACACCTCGGCATTTTCTCTCTGTTATTTCTTTCTTTCCTTTCCCCCGCCGCAGTTTCTGTCCATGCCACTTCCCTTATGCCTATCCACAGTCAAAACTCATCAACAGATTTCCCCACGGTCGATCCTGATTATATCTACAACCAGCTTTTTTACATGGTAACGCACTATCAACGACGGGAGGCAGGCTATGATAAGAACCTGCCCGTTAACGTGAATGGGCATGATGAGTTTGCCGCGTACTGGGCGCAGGAAATGGTGCGCGACTTGCAGGGCTTCGGACCGCAGGTGAAGCGCGACCCCTTCCCGGTGAAGGGCTGGACGGGGCGACCTGCGCTTGTTCCGGCCTTCAATGTTGAAGTGAGCGTGCCGGGGGCTTTGCACCCGGAGCAAGTGGTTGTAATTGGCTGCCATTACGATGGCGAAGCGGTTTCAACGCAATCAGCGAACGATGATGGCAGCGGCTGTGCGATAGAATTGGGGGTCGCAAAAGCGCTTGGGATGTACTGGCGCAGCCATCACCTCTATCCGGCGCGCACACTGCGCTTCGTCATCTTCGACGCCGAGGAGCAGGGGATATTTGGTTCGTTCCATTATCTCAACAGCACTGTCAACGGAGATGTGCAAAACATCGTGGCGATGTTCAACGAGGAGCAGAACGGCATCGCTTACCCTCTGCGCTACCTGGGCAAGCTGTCAAACCCGCTGCTGCCTTTTTATATCGATATGTCGCCGTTACAGAACAACGGCCTCTACCCACACCAGAACCAGCTTTCCGCACAACAAAAGGCGAACATCACTCATTTCCGGGCCTTGATGCAGCAGGCAGTTCCCGCCGTTTTCCAGCAATTCCAGGCGATGGGTTTCTCCACACTGGATTATCACAGCAATGGAGGGCAGAACGTCTCGCAGCCCGTCTTTGACAGCGATCAGCAGAACAACATCCGGCTGGAAGACGATACGCTGGGAGGCAGCGACGAGATCGCCTTCACACAGGCTGGCTTGCCCGCCGCCACCTTCCTCGGCAACTTCTCATACTATGACAAAAATCCGCCGCCGTGGTCGTATCCATACGACCAGCGGCAGGATACCATCCAGTTGATGAACACCTTCGCCAACGGCAGTTCGCAGAAGGCA
>DASTKE010000051.1:0-2381 GCA_035716105.1 Ktedonobacteraceae bacterium
ACCACGGGCGAGCACAAGGCATCGCCCCTACGACTTTCCTGCCATTGGCTACACATCCCCATGCACGGCATGGGCGATATTGGAGGTATGCGAGACTACCCGGCTCATGGCATTGAGAAAATCGAGGTGAATGGCGCTGGATTCCAGGCTGGGAGAGACCCCGGCGCGCAGGCGGCGCAGGTGGCGCAGGTGAAATTCACGCTTATCCCGGCTCAGGCACACCTTGCGTTCCAGCACCTCGGCGGCACTCGCCGGGTCCTGGGCAGCCAGAGCCGCCAGCGTTTGCTGCAACGCCGCCATAATCTCGCCATGATAGGTCACGAGGTCATGCCAGCCCTCCTCGGAGAATTCTACCCCATCACGGCGTTTGCGGCGCGCCAGGCGCATGAACTGCTTATCAATAATGTCGCCAATCGCTTCCAGGTCCGTGATGATATAGAGCAGTTCAATCTCGCGCCGCACCTGCTCTTCCGTCAGCAGGTTCTCATCAAGCTGGGTCAGGTACCGCTTGACTGCCGCTTCCAGTTCGTCGAGCTGATCGTCCAGCGCATCGATGTGCTGCGGGATAGCAGCGCCGTTGTGCTCAAAGGCGTGAATGCTCAATTGCAGCATTTCGGTCACGAGGTCGGTCATACGCAAAATCTCGCGAATGGCCTGTCCAAGCGCGACAGCGGGCATGGAGAGCGCTTCAGGGTCGAGATAGCGCGCGCCAGAGACCGTGGAAACTATGGACGGCTCCGGCAGCAGCAGCGTCGATACACGGGCCAGCAGCGCGGCAAGTGGAACGAAGACGATGGCAAGAACCACGTTAAAGACGAAATGTGCGACAGCTACCTGTTCGCCCGCGCCAATATGCAGGTTCAGCAGCCAGGCGGTCAATGGTCCAAGCGCGAGCAGCGCCGCCAGCGCTCCAGCCAGCTTCGTCCCCGTGTGGATCAGCGCGAGCCGCTTGCCAACGATAGAACCGCTGCTCAACGCCGTCCACAGGGCCATGATCGTCGAGCCGACATTGGCACCGAGCACTATGGCAAGCGCTGGCAACAGTGAGAGCGTCCCGTTAGCGGCCAGCACCAGCACCAGCCCGATTGTGGCCGCGCTGGATGTGAAGATCATGGCAAGCACGGCCCCAACCAGCATCAGCACCAGTGGTGCCCTGGCAAGTGCTTCCAGCACATCAGCAGTGGCCGGACTGGCCGCGATGGGCGTACTGCCAGCTTGAAGCGTGGCCAGCCCTAGCAACACCAACCCGAAGCCAAAAAGCGCCTGCCCGGTATCCCTCTGCGCGCCACGACGAGTCACCATTGCCGCGGCAGCACCCAGGCCCACCAGCACGACGGCATAGTCGGTGATATGCAGTGCCAGCAGTTGCACCACCAGCGTCGAGCCGACATTAGCTCCCAGCAGCATGACAATCGCCGCCGTCATTGGTACCAGTTGTGTACTGACTAGCCCCACCAGCAGAGCAGATGTTGCCCCGGAACTCTGTGTCAGCAGGGTCGCCAATGCGCCAACGCCAAATGCCGCCGCTGGAAACCTGGCTAGCAAGGTCATGGCCCGTCGCACACGCATCCCTGTTGCTCTCTGCATTGCCTCTGTCACCAGGCGCACACCATAGAGCAGCAAAAGCATGCCGCCCAAAAGCAAGCCCAGTACAGATAGGGGTGTGGCCGTGTTTACCATCTGCTTTCTCCCTCTGAAAAATGTTAACAAAATATTAAGGGAATGTTAAGAGAATGTTAAATAGTAATGTATCACGCTTCTGGCAAAAGCGCAAGCCTTCTTTGCATATAAATACCATCCATAGTCGCCGATTTTTACCTGGGCAATATATCTATTGTCTTCTTTCCTCTTTGCCTGTTACACTCGGTTCAGGTAATTCTTATCGCGGAGTTATCGAACTTCTCTTCATCCTCTGCTGAATTTGAGAGTGGTTGTGTGTCTGTGTACGTAGTATAGGGTAAGCAGGCTCAACTATTCACAGGTCAACCTGCTGCACTGCATATGTTGTGCAGTGCGCTATTTGTAATCGTCACAGTCCATTCGGTCCTTTTCAGGCATATGGAGGTATCCATCTCATGAACAACGAAGAGCTTGAGCTATTTCGCAGGCTGATGGCTCCGCAGAGCCGTCGAGCATTTCTCCAGCGCGCCGGAGCACTTGGTCTCTCCGGGGCTGCATTCACCGCCTTCCTGGAAGCTTGCGGGAGCAGCGGTTCTACATCCGGCACGGCATCAAACGTCAATATGGCAGGCCCGATTGATATGCAGACACTTACCACGAACGCGAAGAAAGAGGGCCAGCTACAAGCGATTGGCATTCCGCCTGAATGGGCCAATTACAAGGATATCCTGGCAGGCTACAAGAGCAGCTACGGTATCCCC
>DASTKE010000052.1:0-2489 GCA_035716105.1 Ktedonobacteraceae bacterium
CCTACAGCGGCCCTCGGTGTGGCGCAGACACGCCAGGTGCTCAACTTGATTCTCCGGCTGCGCGATCAAGGATTGGGGGTCGTGGTGATTTCGCATAACCTGGCCGATGTTTTTGAGGTCGCTGACCGTATTATTGTCTTGCGTCTGGGCAAGCGTGTCGCTACTTTTGATGTGAAAACGACGACATCTGAACGGATAGTCGCCGCTATCACAGGTGCAGAATTTGGCGAGCTGATGTCGGGCAACAGCAACGGCAATGACGCTTCAGGAGGGAGGTAACTTATGGGTGATATTATTGAAAGAAACCAGACGCCAGAGCCTTCTGAATCGTCTCAGGTACAGGCATTTGATGAGGGAACGAAAGGCTTCTCCGCTGCATCGGTTGAAATTCCTTCTTATACACCTCGTCGGACGATTGGTCAACTCTTGCGCAGCGATCTCGGCTTCATCCCCGTTTTGTTGACGCTGATCATCGTCGTCGTCTATTTCGCTATCGTCACCGATGGCATTTTTCTGAATCCGGAGAATATCTCAAACCTGGTAGGAGGACAGATCGGTACTATTGGTATCCTGGGACTGGGAAGTATCCTGGTACTGCTGTTAGGCGAGATCGATCTTTCCGTTGCTTCCGTCAGTGTGCTGTGTGCCATCATCATGGCGGTGCTTGCAGAGCGTAGTGGCACACCAACCTGGATTGCTATACTGGTGGCTCTGCTGGCCGGTGCTCTCATCGGCTTCATCAATGGTATCTTTGTGGCAGTGCTGCGTGTTCCCTCGTTTATCGTGACCCTGGCTGGTTCCATCGGTTATGCTGGACTTCTCCTCCATCTGCTCAACGGGCAGAGCACGCTTATCATCAACAATAGCTTCATCAACGCTATTGCTGGCAGTGCTCAAAGTTTTCTCCCCAATAGTCTTGGTATCGGTCTGCCCGCGCTCGTTGTCATTTTGTATTGCGCCGGTCTCATCTATAGCTATATACAACGCAGGAGAGCCGGCCTGAGAACGATGTCTGCCACACGGCTGATCATTCAGATTGTCGTAGTCGTCGTCCTGGTTATGGGTGCCGTGGTGGTTTTTGAGAGCTACCAGGGTATTCCTTATCCGACCGCGCTCCTCGTTGGATTGATACTGTTGTTCTGGCTCATTTTGACAAAGACCCCTTTCGGGCGTCATGTCTATGCCGTTGGTGGCAATGCCGAGGCTGCTCGCCGCGCAGGTATCAACGTGGTCGGCATACGTGTCGCCGCCTTTACCTTATGCTCGCTGCTTGCTGCTGTAGCCGGTATTGTCGCCGCCTCACGTGGTAATTCCGTAGCAAGCCAGATTGACCCTACGCTGCTGCTGAATGCCATCGCGGCGGCTGTGATCGGCGGCGTCAGCCTCTTTGGTGGACGCGGCTCCGTCTGGGCTATTGTACTGGGCGTGCTCATCATCGGCAGCCTGGTAAATGGCCTTGCTCTACTGAGTCAGGGGACGGACGTATCAGAAATGGTTGAAGGCATCGTCCTGCTGCTTGCTGTCACCGTTGATGCCGTCGTGCGCCGGGTTCAGGCCCGCAGCGCCAGTGGTCGTTGACATCGATTCGTAGGGGCAATATAGCGTACAATTTGCGATCAGAAAAGCCAATTAGAACCGGCTTGCCGGTTCTAATTGGCTTTTCTCATAGGGTGTCCGTCATTTTTTTATAAAGGGACAACGAAGCTGCCTTCATGCGCCGTCTCCGTCCCCCGGACGGAGACGACCCTTTCGTCCCCAACCACACCTGCAAACAATTGACAGACACCCTTACTCATAACTATGGTTGCCCTCCTGCCGTATAATAAAGGTATAATAGCTGAGAATAGGACAGATTGGTGGAACATTGCCTGTGTTGATGCGTTTCCTCTACGGACTGGTGTACAAAATCGCTGCCGTCTTTTTTAACATCCTCAACCTGTTGCTCTTTGGAAATCTTCCCCCCTTTGGTTGCGCCTGTACCATTGTGGAGGAGCAGGGCCGTTTTCTGGTTGTCAAACGCGGAAATAACTATACCTTCCCTGGTGGCTATATGCGCTGGCGCGAACATCCAACGCAAACGGCGCGGCGCGAGGGTTTTGAAGAGACGGGGCTACGACTAAAGATAGGCGAGCTGATCGGCTATCACTCGGCTGATAGCAGCAGCCCTTTGCATATGAGTACACTCATTCTCGCTTTCAATGGCAGCGTTATCGGGGGTGAGCTGCGGGACAGTATCGAGGGCCGTGCCATCTGGGTGGACGAGGCGGAACTGCAAAGCAAACTTACCATCCACTACAGGCACCTGTTCGAGAGATATAGTACCATGCGTGCGCAAACGCAATCGCAGGATGCACCGGTAGCGAGCGAGCAAAGCAGCAAATCTCGCTGATTGCCCGTTGTCAATGTATGTAGTCCTCTGTCAAACGTGAATCGACGGGGACTCAGCACCCGCCTGGGGCATTTCGTAGGGGCGACCCTGGTGGTCGCCC
>DASTKE010000053.1:0-11816 GCA_035716105.1 Ktedonobacteraceae bacterium
CATGGTCATGGCAGCACTGCTGCCGCGCAGGAGAGACTGACAAAGCTGTCGCTGCTAGCCGACCAGCAGGATTTTATAGCTGTCTATCCGCAGGGGATGGTAGGTTTAGATCGTCAGACCGGTTGGGCTACAGGGCCTGTCTGGGACCCACATGTGAATGATGTGCTCTTCGTCAGTGATCTGCTGGATCGCTTGCAAGCGCAGCTCTGTGTCGATCCAGGGCGCATCTATGCGATGGGGTTTTCTAATGGTGGAGGGATGACCAATCTGCTGGCAGTGCGAATGGCGGGGCGCATCGCCGCCTTTGCTTCGGTCTCCGGCTCGTATTACCCTGTTGCTGGCGGCTATCATCCTGCGCGCCCGGTGCCGCTGCTCGAAATTCACGGGACGGGCGATACTGTCGTTCCCTACGATGGGAGCCATGTGAAGGACTACTCGTCAGTCACCAGTTGGCTACTGAACTGGGTGAAGCAGGATCACTGTAGCAACCGCCCAGATATGTTTCTGAGACAAAAAACGATGCTGGGTGAGCAGTGGGTGGGTTGCAAAGGGGGAGTGACTATTATTCATTATCGTATCATGCACGAGGGTCATATATGGCCCCGTGTGTTGTTTCGCGAACTAAGGCAGAAGAAGATGTACTACGTGAATGCTACAACACTCGTATGGCAATTTTTCCAGGGCCACCCGATGTCTGGCCGTCAGATGAGAAACACTTCGTTCTCGCAGGCAAGCAACAATAGTCGTTCTGGACTTTTGTATAAGAAGCAAAGTGAAGAAGACTATAAAGGTGCGTCTATGGACTGGTTTGAAGCAAGATAGATATGACAAAGGCACGCAAAAAGTTTGTAAGGCAAGTGGCTATTGCACTGCTCGTTATATGTTTAGGCCTATTAGGACGGGCAATATACTCTAAAGACCTCGCTCATGGACAGATGCAGGCGAGCACTCCCATTCCAACTGCTGTCTCTGAAGGATATAAAACGTACACCTATCTCGACTCAAGTGGTATGAAAATGACCTATTATCTCTTCATGCCTCGGAATTATCATCCTCAGCAGAAATATCCGCTTGTGCTGGTGCTTCAGGGCGGCGGCGAGCGTGCGAACCCCAAAGCGACGCCAGAGCAGAATAAGGCGCTGCTCCTCAAGCAGTACTATGCACAGGTATGGCTTTCGCCGGAAATCCAGGAGAAGTGGCCCAGCTTCGTTGTAATACCGCAGGTCGTGTTGCCGGGACGCTTTGTCAATGTTCCCGGCTCGACTGGTTCCTACACTCTGGCGGCGCAGCCCAGCACTTCGCTGCGTCTGGCAAAAGAGATTGTAGATGCCCTCCAACACGAGTATCAGGGAATTGATTCACATCGACTCTACGTGACCGGGCTTTCGATGGGTGGCTATGGCACGTGGGAGGCTGTTGAGCGTTGGCCTGATTACTTCGCGGCAGCGGCACCACTTTCTGGCGCGGGCGATCCCTCAAAGGCAGCCTTGCTGGTGGATACGCCGATCTGGGCCTTTCATGGCGCGAAGGATACCGATGTGCCTGTCTCCGGGTCGCGGGATATGATCCAGGCTATTATCAAAGCTGGTGGCCATCCCCGCTATACCGAGTACCCCAACGCTAACCACGACCTCTGGAGTCCAGGCAAGGTCTATTCTCCTACAGCGGACCCCGCTTTTTTCACATGGCTTTTCTCTCAAAAGAGACCATAGCACCGTGTTATGTACTGGCTCATAATTACCATAATGAAACCCATACAAAAGAATGGATAGATGATGATTATGATATAGTTTATGGAATGATGCCTGAAAGGGAATAATAAAATGCTGTATATCGGCTGTCCCATGTGGGGCTACAAAGAGTGGGTTGGAACCTTCTTCCCTGCACACACGCCTTCAAGTGATTTTCTGCGCCTCTATAGTAGAAAATTGAACGCTGTAGAGGGAAATACGGTCTTTTATGCCCTCCCTTCCACCGAAACAATAGCTCGCTGGCGTCAGGAAACACCACTTACCTTTCGCATCTGCCCGAAAGTCCCTCGCAGTATCAGTCATGGAGCACAGCTTGAAAACAGCAGAGACGAGACTTTGCTTTTCGTAGACCGAATGCGCGAGTTGGAAACACGGCTGGGGCCAATCTTCTTGCAGCTTCCGCCATCCTTTGGACCCGCTCACCTGCCACAGCTTGAGGCGTTTCTCAATTCCTGGCCAACTGATGTGCGTCTGGCGGTCGAAGTGCGCCACGCCGACTTTTACGCGGAGCACCATGCCGGAAATTTAAATACGTTACTCAGCCAGCACAAAGTCGGACGAGTGATGATGGACACCAGACCCATACGCACCGGTTCAACGAAGGAGCAACAGATACTTCAAGCTCGCGAACGCAAGCCCAACCTGCCCCTTCAGATCGCTGTCACCACTGACTTTCTCTTCCTGCGCTATATCGGTCATCCTCGCATGGAGGTCAACGAACCCCTACTCGATACCTGGGCGCAACAGATAGGGCAGTGGCTCAAACAAAGCACGGTGGCCTATGTCTTTTGCCACTGCCCTTTTGAAAAGCACTCACCAGAGATTTGTGCGGCACTCTATCACCGTGTCAGCGCACTGGTACCCCTGCCACCCCTGGCCTGGCAGCAAGAAATGAGCGATACCGGCATCCAGCAGCAACGACTATTTTGAGCTTTGCGCGGCAGAAGGTTGCAATTATTGTGATTGGTGCAGTAGTTCTCGCAAAGGCCATGATCGGTTGGGATCAAAGGCAGTCGCAAATTTCACACCGTCGGCAACGCAATAGCCAACTTGGGCCGAATTCCTGGTATCCATTGACACATCCATAGCGGAGCTTTTATACTGAGTTTGGGAGAGTCCAGGATAGGAGAGCAAGAAGGGTAGACTGGCATGTCGTTTACCGAAGAGGAATTACGATCTTTTAACAGTATTCTTGAGCAGAGGCTCAGTGCGCATCGCAGTGAGGTGGAGCGTATGCTCGATCAACGCTTGCATACCCTTCGTCGCGAGTTCGACCAGCGCTTGATCGCCGTGCAGCAGGAGATCATCCGCGCCCTGGTGCAGAAACATGCTGAGCAGCAGAGCGTGCTCAATCATGTAATGAACCAGAAATTTAGCCTACAACAGTCCGATGTGACGCGGTCGGTAGGGAAGGAGTTGGAACGCAAGCAGGTGCATCTCTCGGAACTCGTTGATCAGACAATGGCGACTCAACTTCTCAGCATTGAACAACTGCTCAACCAGTATTTCTCCACGCAAGAGGGAGATGGTGCAGCGCTTTCGCCGGAGCAGGCTTCGCGTTTTGAGACGATTGAAGTACAAACCGATCTGCCCTGGGACGAGCTGCTGGACATGTTCAGCAAAGCTCTGGATGAGCGTTTCGCCACCCTCAAAGAGTCGATGCAGGCGGCAATCAAAGATGAGGAACTACATCTCTCAGCACGCTTTCACGCCCTGCTATCCCAGATACGCCACGAGTATACACCCGTTCAACCCCAGCCCTATCTTGGCAATCTAACAACATTGCAAGAAGTATTCAACAGCATCGAGCAGCTTGAGCGCATTATCGAATCGATGCAGATAGCTATGACCAACGGCCATGCCCTGCTTGCCAATCGCCTGTACCACCACCAGCAGTTATCACCTGAACGCGCCCATCCCACTCAGCAGCCTGCAACAACTGCTGTCCAGCCATCAAACGGGATGAACTCGCAGAAGTTATGAACTCATAGCCAATGAAAGGAGGCCAGCTTCCTGGCCTCCTTTCATTGGCTATGAACCCCCAATGGCTTAGCTACTCACGGTCGGCGATGATCGAGCCAACCCGGTCTCCCAGTGTCGGGTCTCTGCGGCTGATGATGATGGCGTAGATGAGCGCAACCACAATCACACCGAGGGCGACCCAGGGATAGATGTTAAACGGCGCGGGTTGCCCTGGCTCTACCAGCCCCCATAGCGGGAAGCCGATGGCGAGGACGCCCAGGATTGGCAGGATGAGGTGCTTGATGAAAGAGAATTGTTCCGGGTGGTGCCTCCTGTAGTAGACCGGCAGCGCGATGTTCGAGACGAGGTAGGTCAGCGCTACCAGGATCGTGCCGAGCGTCGCGATTTCGCCGAAGAAGGTGACGGGATCGACTGTCCAGCCAAAGATGTAGACAATGGCAAGGCCGATGCCGAAGAAGACCAGGAAGCTGGCCCAGGGTGTGCGCCTCTGCGGGTGCAATTTCGCCATCCACGAGGGCAAAAGCCCCTCGCGAGCCGCATTGAAGATCAGGCGAGACTGTGAATTGGAGCCAGCAATCATGGCACTCATGGTCGATGTGAAGCCAGCGATATACGCCAGCAACGCCAGGACGCCGGAGATGCTCTTGGCCGCGTCGATGAAGGGGACGAGGGAGGCAGAGAGAGTTTTAACATCGTAGTGGAAAGCAACGACGGTGGCGTAGCTAAATACGATGTAGGAGGCAGCCATCAACAGAATACTGGCGTAGATGGCTCTGGGAATGTTGCGCCGTGGGTTGTTGGTTTCCTCGGCCAGAGCGGCAGAGTTTTCCCAGCCAATAAACATGTAGACGGCAACAGGGAAGCCCAGGCCGAGGCCTGCTAACCCGCCCGTAATATTAGTCGGATTAAAAGGTGCAAGAGAGAGTTGCCCCGCGTGAGTGACCAGCACAACAACCGAGACCAGCACCAGCACGACCATCTCCAGGAAGAAGAAGATGCCCGCCCACTGGGTCGAGAGATGCACTCCTCGTATCATGAGAAGGAAGACAATAACGACAAAGATCAATGTAAGGATTTGCCAGGGGATGTTGATACCGAGGTACTGCTGCAGGATGATCTGCGTCCAGCCACCGGAGATGTTGATAACCGAGGACATGGCAACGATGTAGCCGATGCTGATTACAATGGTCGTCGTTACAGCCATGATCGGTCCAAAGGTTTTTCCGATGAAGGTGATAAAGGAGCCGGTGGACGGAATAGCGCGGGAGAACTCGGCGAGTGTGTTCCCAAGCAGGGCTATGGCTATCGCTGCTACAATGATTGTGAGCGGTGAGGCGATGCCTGCTGCCGCCGCGATGAGGGCAAAGCTAAAGTAGAAACTCATGGCAGGGGCGACATTTGCCATCGTGGATGTCGCGATGTCCACCAGGTTCAAGGCTCCCTGTTGCAGGCGTGGTGCCTCTACCACAGCAGACGTTTTTCCCTCAGTCAGAGGAAGGGATTGCAGAGGATTTTCGTGCGTATCCATCGCTTAAGACCTTTCTGGTTCTCACCAATTTCCCCGGTAGAGGAAAATGGCGCTAGACGATGTGACCGAGATATATATGTGGATGGTGGTATGCAAAGGTAGAACCACCGCTACCTGCATGCTCTGTTTTCTCTCTCCTTTCTTCCTGGCATATCCCGGTGGCTGTCCAAATTGGAATAGCTGCGCTTGTGCGTAACCGGGCAGGATGGTGTTAATACACAGTATAGACAACATGCGGCGAGAAAACCAGTGGTTGGGCCGCTTTTTTCTGTAGTCAGGGATAAATTGCTGTGTTTAACGACTGAGCAAGGGAAGCCATGTCCAAATGATGCGCGATGCGTTATAATAGCAGTGATGGATTGTTACAACTTGTTTTGTACCATTCATCAGGACTTATGCTGTATAAAGGAGTCTCTGTTATGCCTATTGAAGAGAGCACGCCGGTAGTTGAGCCTGAAATGCCAGTTCTACGTCTGGGTCAGGAGGTTTTTGGCAAGGATGGAAAGCTGCTTGGCAAGGTGCGTGCGCGCTTTCCCACCTACTTCCTCGTCGAGCGCGGGGCTATCTTTATCAAAGCCTACTATGTTCCGCACAGTGCTGTGCAAAGCATTGAGAAGAATACCATTCGCCTGTCGCTTAGCGAAGACGATTTACAGGATATGGGTCTGAATAGTGTCCCTGACGACCTGTATGTTGATACGCCGGAGCCGGGTGTACCACATTACAGCGGTGTTGCCCAGTTCGCTCGTGGCCCGCTCTCACCGGCGGAAACCGGCCATTATAACTATGGACGGCGCTGGCCCGGCATGAATACCGACGCCAGCGGTTCCTATCGCCACGAAGAGGTGACACCCAAACCGCAGAAGTTTGTTCGTGATACCGTCTATACCACCGATCTGCCTATTGAGCCGCGTGATACCAATCCTGACCGGTAAAAAAACCAACAAGAGGGCTGCTGAATATCGAAATAGGATACGTTCAGCAGCCTTCTTGTAAAGTGTGTGCCTTTTCCAACCTCCCTCGACAGACCTGCTCGCTCTTTTTTTCTCTTTCTCAGCTTCACCTTAGCTTCTTCACAGAATGTCTTCACGTCAAGCGGGTATACTGCTCTTAGTGGATGTGAGTGGGATAGTAGCAGAAGAAAAGCTTTTTCTCAGGCAAAAGGAATCAATGATACAAGAGAGTGCAGGGGTGCATACATGAATATTTGGCGTACGTTTATCTATCAAATGAAACCGGATGACCGGGTTCCAGCCGACCTCCAGCGTCCCAACAGTGAGAGCGAGGGTCACAACAGCGGCGGCAGTCCACAGCAAAAGGGCATGCCGCCCTGGATGCGTTCCTTGCTCATTATTGGTATCTTCCTGGCTACATGGTATCTTGCCCAAACCTTCCTGTTATCGGGAACGCAGACTAACGGTCAGCCTGTCGTCGAGATTCCCTATAGCACTTTTTATCAACAGCTGGAGGCTGGCAACGTCAAGAATGCTCTCATTGAGGGACAGAACGTGACAGGTGAACTGAAACAGGCCGTGAAGGTGAACGATACGAAGGGTACACCTCAAACGGCGACCCTGTATCATGTCAAACTGTTGCCCGATGGCGATCCCAACCTCGTCAAGCTGCTGAATGAGCATCACGTGGAATACCAGGCAAAACCGGTGGAAAATACGAATCCCTTGCTGAGTATACTCATCGGCGTTCTCCCCTGGATGTTGCTACTTGGCTTCTTTTACCTGATGATGCGACGAGCCACGCGGGGTCAGCAGGGTCTCTTTGGTTTAGGAAAGAGCCGGGCTAAAGTGGTTCTGGAAGACAGGCCAGACACCACTTTCGCTGATGTAGCCGGTGTCGATAGCGCGAAGAACGACCTGGTAGAGGTCATCGAGTTTCTCAAGACGCCACAGAAGTTCCAGCGCCTGGGAGGCAAAATACCGCACGGCCTGCTGCTGGTCGGGCCTCCGGGGACAGGAAAGACCTTGCTGGCTCGTGCCGTTGCCGGTGAAGCGGGGGTACCCTTTTTCTCCATCAGCGGCTCTGAATTCGTCGAGATGGTCGTTGGCGTAGGGGCGAGCCGCGTGCGCGACCTCTTCGAGCAGGCCAAGAAAGCGGCTCCCAGCATCATCTTCATCGATGAAATTGATGCCGTTGGTCGCCAGCGCGGCTCCAGCATCAACAGCAACGATGAGCGCGAGCAGACGCTTAACCAGTTGCTCGTCGAGATGGATGGATTTGAGCCACGGCAGACGGTGGTCGTCCTCGCAGCGACGAACCGGCCCGATGGTCTGGACAAAGCCCTCCTGCGCCCCGGACGTTTCGACCGCCTGGTGACGGTCGATCGACCCGATTGGAACGGTCGGCTGGCTATTCTCAAAGTCCACACGCGCAAGATCCCGTTGGCGCAAGATGTCGATGTGCTGGGCATTGCGCGTGCCACTACTGGCATGGTGGGCGCGGATCTAGCGAACCTTGTCAACGAAGCGGCTCTGTTGGCGGCCCGGCGTAACCTGGATGTTGTTACGCAGCAGTGCTTCCATGATGCCCTGGACAAGATTCTCCTCGGCGCAGAGCGCCCGCTGGTACTCATTGAAGCGGATGTGAACGTCATTGCCTACCATGAAGGGGGACACACCTTGACGGGACTACTGCTCGATCATGTCGATCCGGTGAGCAAGGTCACGATTGTGCCACGTGGGCAGGCGCTGGGTGTCACGCAGTATACCCCGCTCGATGATCGCTACAACTACTCACAAGATTACCTGGAGGCCCAACTGGTCACGGCTCTGGGCGGTCGAGCCGCTGAAGAGGTGGCTCTTGGCAGTATTACCACTGGCGCGGAAAATGACTTGCAGCGTGTCACCGCCATCGCTCATCAGATGGTCACGCGCTGGGGCATGAGCGAACGCCTGGGAACCATCTCCTACAGCGAGCGTGAGGATCCATTTGAGGGGGTTGCCCTGGCAACGGGTACTCGTGCGTACAGTGAGCAGACGGCCAGCATCATTGACGAGGAAGTCAACCGCATCGTGAAGCGAGCCTATGAGCGTGCGGTGAGCCTGCTCGTAGAGCATCGTGAAACGCTGGATCGCATTGCTCGTGCGCTGCGGGTGCATGAGACACTTAATGCCGAGCAGTTACGTGCTATTCTGGGCGAGACTGACGAACTTGCCAGAGCGGTTGCGTAAAACACGTAGTGCATGTGCTGTGCGGGAGAGGCCATAGAGTATCGAACGGTTCTTCTCAGAGTCTTGCTGAGAAGAACCGGCGACCATAGTGTTGAAAGGAGACCATCATGTCTGAGGACACCACCCAGCATCAAAATGGTCATTTAGAGAGGAGATGTAAGGTATGTTCAAACGCATTCTCGTTCCTCTGGACGGGTCAGAGCGTGCTGAACAAGCGCTACCTGTCGCTGCGCGTCTGGCACGCAGTTCAGGTGGATCAGTGATACTTTTGCAAGTGGTAGACATTACGGTATTTTCCTATAGCCGTATGGCGGAACCGTACATGATTGAGAGCCTTGGGACAAACTTGAGCGAGGCCAGGAAGTACCTGACCGAGATGGCGGCTTCCAGCATGTTCAATGGTATCCCAACGGAGATACACGTTCCTTTTGGCTCTGCGGCCTCTCAGCTTCTCATAGAATCTGAATCATCGCAGGTCGATGGCATTGTGCTGACCAGTCGGGGTTATACTGGCGTCGCTCGCTTTCTTCTGGGAAGCGTGGCAGAGTATGTGGTCCGGCATGCCTCTGTACCCGTGTTGCTGCTGCGAGAAGAGAGTATATCAGGTTCCGACCTCCTTCGAGGGGCCGAACGTCCTGTCCGTGCTCTTGTTCCGCTCGATGGCTCTTTCATTGCAAAGGCGGCTCTTGAGCCAGCCGCTTTTCTGGTTTCCGCGTTGGCTGCACCTGCGAGCGGCGTATTGCACCTGACGAGGGTGGTGAAGCCAGCAAAGTCTGCTGCTGAGGGAGCGCAAAAGAACGCGGTACACAAAGCAGAGAGATACCTTCGCCTGGTAGCCGATCAGGTGCGTGAAGAATTGCTTGCACCTTCAGAAGCGCTCGACCTGACAGTCTCCTGGTCTGTTGTGGTCAATCAGGATGCGGCAGACGGAATTATCAGCGTAGCAGAGCACGGAGAAGGTGACGAGGGAGACGGCGTCTCTGGTGGATGTGATGTGATAGCTATGTCGACGAATGGACGGAGTGGGCCCCAACGTTGGGTCATGGGAAGCGTCACAGAAAATGTCCTCAACAAAAGCAGGCTACCATTGCTGATCGTGAGACCGTCTGAGGCGGGAGACAAGATCCCTCTGACCCCGGAAATGCATGAGCGGGAATTCCCGCTTACCCGGCCAGGTGCCGTCTCCCCGGAGCACTACATTATGGCGGTCATCGACGATGTGAAAGAGGCTCAAGACACGGTGCAGGCACTGCGCAATGCAGGCATCCCTGCTGAGAATATTCGGCTCTTCGAGAGCCACGAGGTGCTAGAATATGCTGAGAACACCCAGAGGACCCGTAGCCTGCGCTCACGTATTGCCGATGTGTTTCAGGCCATCATGTCGGACGAAGATGCCCACGTGCTGTTCTACGTTGAGGAGGCACTGCGTGGACACGCCATTCTCAATGTCTATGCCCCCTCTGGTGAACAGGTAGAACGGGTCAAAGACATCCTGGTTGCTCACGATGCTCGTGCCATCAAACACTTTGGACGCTGGGCGATCACCGTCTTGCATTAGTCAAAGACCGCTAGAGTAGATGCAATTCAGCATGGTTGCATAAGTTCATAAGAGAACACAGTATCAGGTCAAGGAAGGACTAAGAGGCTTATGGAGACAATGGGAGCAGGGTCATCCGCTGATCCTGGCCGGGGCAGTGTCACCCCCAGTGCCGTTTTTCGTTACAAGCAGCGTCATCCCCTCAATGCCATCTTTGCGCCGAAGAGTGTGGCGGTAATCGGGGCAACGGAAAAAGCAGGCAGTGTCGGGCGTACTCTCCTCTGGAACCTGATCAGTAATCCATTCGGGGGGACAGTGTTCCCGGTCAATAGAAAGCGCTCCAGCGTTCTGGGTATCAAAGCCTACCCCGATCTGGCAGCCCTGCCAGAGCAGGTTGATCTCGCTGTCATTGCCACACCCGCGCCAACCGTGCCGGGTATTATCGCTGAGTGCGTCGATGCGGGCGTCAAAGGAGCCATTATCATCTCAGCCGGATTCAAAGAAAGCGGCGCAGCGGGTGCCGAACTGGAGCAGCAAATCCTGGAAGAGGCGCGCCGGGGGAAGTTACGCATCATCGGACCCAACTGTCTTGGCGTGATGAGTCCGCTTTCCGGCCTCAATGCTACCTTTGCCAGTGACATGGCCCGACCCGGCCATGTGGGCTTCATCAGCCAGAGTGGCGCTCTTTGCACCGCTGTATTGGATTGGAGTCTGGGCGAAAACGTCGGGTTTAGTGCCTTTGTCTCCATTGGCTCGATGATGGATGTCGGCTGGGGCGACCTGATTGATTATCTGGGGAGCGACTCGCAGACCACAAGCATTGTCATGTATATGGAGACGGTCGGTGATGCTCGTTCGTTCCTCTCCGCCGCCAGGGAAGTCGCCCTGACCAAGCCGATTATCATTCTCAAGGCTGGCCGCACACAGGAGGCGAGTCAGGCCGCTGCCTCGCACACTGGCACATTAACCGGCAGCCATGCCGTCTTCGAAGCTGCCTGTCGCCGCAGCGGAGTGCTGCCCGTCAACCACATCGACGATCTTTTCTCGATGGCCGAAGTGCTTGCCAAACAGCCGCTACCCCAGGGACCGCGCCTCACCATCTTAACCAACGCAGGCGGTCCAGGAGTGCTCGCTACCGATGCCTTAATAAGTGGCGGGGGAGTACTGACAACACTGGCTTCCCAAACCCTGGACGCGCTTGATCAGATACTCCCGACACACTGGAGCCGGAGCAACCCGGTAGACATCCTCGGCGATGCTGACCCTGAACGCTATGCCAGAGCACTTGAGATTGCGGCGCAAGACTCCAACAGCGATGGCTTGCTGGTCATCTTGACTCCTCAAGCGATGACCGACCCCACCCTCACTGCTGAGCAGGTGAAGCGCTACGCGACGAGTACTCGCAAACCGGTACTCGCGAGCTGGATGGGTGGAGCAGACGTGGCAAGCGGCACCACGATTTTGAATCGGGCCAGTATCCCCACGTTCCCTTATCCAGACACCGCTGCCCAAGTCTTTGATTATATGTGGGAGTATAGATTCAACCTGGACAACTTATACGAAACTCCGCAACCCTCTCTGGAATTCGATGAAAACGAGCGTGATCAGATGCTGGCGGCGAAGCTGATTGACACCGTTCGCCAGTCTGGCCGGACGATCCTCACCGAGGTTGAATCCAAGCAGCTTCTGGCCGCCTATGGCATCCCAACCGTTGAGACACGGGTGGCTACCAGCGAAGCGGAGGCCGTCAAACACGCGGAGGAAATTGGCTACCCGGTTGTGCTCAAGCTCTTTTCAGAGACGATTACGCACAAAACGGATGTGGGTGGTGT